>WGCP01000266.1 GCA_015493715.1 Desulfobulbaceae bacterium | reverse complement strand
GCTTGATTACCAATACCGATGATCTGAAAAAGTATAACGGTCTGTGGGCCAATGTCCGAACTAGGTACCTTAATGCCGATGAGCTGCAGTACCAGTTCTGGCACCAGCGACAGGTGGTGCTCGGCTGGTGGAATCCGCCAACCCCGGTCAGGGAACGGGGCCGTATCTGGACCGGTATCTGGCGATTGCTCTTTAAACCCTGTCTCAAACTCCATTACAGAAGAATCATGAAAAAATACGGATGGCGCGGGCGGTATCAACGGGAAGTGGCGCGATGGGCTCGCATGAATCACTTTAAGGATCTGGAGGGATATTAGGTCGATGCAGTTGTACAACCTTGAATTTACGGAACAGGAAATCAAAAAGGCGGTCGCCGCAAACCGGCTGCTCTCCATGGAAATTGAATTCAGCCGGGTCTGCAACTTCCGCTGTTCCTATTGCTACGTTGAGGAAAAAACGAAATGCAGCGGTGAGCTTACCAGGGCTGAAATCAAGGACACCATCCGCCAGGCCAAGGCACTGGGCGCACGCAAGATCATTATCCTCGGCGGCGAGCCCTCCATTTATCCGCATCTTGCGGAAATGCTGGAGTTTCTCCATAAGGGGCAACTGGAAACAGAGATGTTTACCAACGGCACCGGTATCGACCGGCAACTTGCCGCCCTGCTTGCCCGGTACCGGGTTCGCGTTGCCTTAAAACTCAACTCCCGAAATGCGGCAATCCAGGACCGGCTGGCCGGGAAAAAAGGGGCGCACGCCATCATGACCGGTGCCCTGGCGACCCTGCAACAGGCGGGATATCCGTCAGAAGAGCTGTTTCTAGCCGTCAGCACTGTGATCTGCCGACAGAACATCGACGAGCTACCGGCCATGTGGCGCTGGCTGCGGAACCGGAATATCGAGCCCTATTTTGAAGTTATCACTCCCCAGGCCCATGCCCTGGAAAATTCCTGGCTCATGGTCGACAGCGCCACGCTGAAGAGATTATTTGAAGAGCTCTCCGCCATTGACCGGGATGAGTTCGGCCGCCGCTGGGAACCGCAGCCGCCGCTTGTGGGCAATAAATGCATGCGTCACCAGGTCTCCTGTCTGGTAACGGCAACCGGGGCGGTCATGCCCTGCGTCGGGGTGACCATTGCCCTTGACAACATCAGAAATAACCGGCTGGCCGACATCCTGAAAAACTCGGAGGTCATCAACAATCTGAAAAATTACCGGCAGATGATCAAAGGGGAGTGCAAAACCTGCGAAAAGGCGGTGGAATGTTATGGATGCCGGGGCGCGGCCTATCAACTCACCGGAGACTACCTGGCCTCTGACCCGACCTGCTGGCGCAACTGCGCCTGAGGCAAGAATGACAGGAGCGTTGTAGAGAGTCCGCCCGTATGCTTACCCGGCATCAAAGAAGACCTGCATAAATATCCAAGGCGGGTTTTAGCCGCAACACACTAAACGACCACCAGCTACAAGCTGGTGGGTTTAAAGCTCGGCGGGCTAAACCGCCGACTGAAAGCGAATGCGTCTGCAAGACGGTGGTTTTAAACCACAGGCTTAAAAAACGGCTAAAGCCTGCCCCAGAAACAATAAAGAAATTGTAGGAGCCCGCCCCTGTGGGTGATTGCTGTTGACTGCACATCGCCGGTTGTTATCGCCCGCAGGGCGGGCTCCTACAATGTACCTGAATTTTTTTTGTTTTTTATGACAAGATTTCAGAATGATCAGATTGTATAGGTATTTATGCGAACACGACTAAGAACATCCCCTGCGACCGCCGGGAATGCGCAGAACGGCGGCGTCGGGCAGGGCGGTGATCATCTTCTGCAGCTCGGCATCATCATCAAGCCAGTGTCGGAGCTGATCAAGCATGGGGTGCGCATAGGGCGAATCACTCTCTTGGACCAGACTGTAGAGGATCCATGTTCCCTGACGATTACGCTCAACAAGACCTGCATCTTCCAAAAGTTTCATGTGCTTGGAGACCGTTGACTGGGCAAGACCGAGCAGATTTTGAATTTCACAGACGCACAGCTCGCCCCGTTCCAGGAGCTTGAGGACACGCACCCTGTTGGGATCGGAAAGCGCTTTCATTGTTCGAATGAATTGTTTCATGAGTGTATAGTGGTTGGATGAGTACCTGACAGACGCAACTCTGTTCTAAAAAAACAAACAATATTGCAGGTGCCGTAGGGGCGATTTTATGAGTCTGCTACCTCTACATATTATCATGACCGGCATGATAATATGGCGGCTAAAGCCGACCCCTACAGGATCCGGGTCACGGGTGTCCCTTTTTATACGTGATTAACAAAAAACCTCTGACCAAAATAGTGGCACACTCGATGGAAAAATTAAAGTACTTCTTTCTCTTTCGGTGCAAAATACTCCCCATGGGGGGATGATACCATCCCAAAAAAAAACCTTTTTCCCCTATGCAGATACCGAGCCCTTCAACTCTTGAGCAGTATATTACCCGGCTGTTAACGCGTGGAACGGAAGATCAGATCTTTCCCGGCGCGGCAGCAGCAATCATCACGGGCCATGGCCGCGACCGGATCCGGGCCACGGGTGCGGCCGGGATGACACGACTGGACCGGCCAGGTATCGCCGCCAGTCCGGCAACCGTTTTTGATCTGGCCTCATTGACCAAACCGCTGGCCACCGCGCTTGGCATCCTTCTGCTCATTGACCAGGGCCGCCTGCATCCGGAGGACAGACTAAAAGACCTGTGTTCCTGCCCTGTCCCGGCGGACAAGGCGGATATTACGCTTGTCCATCTGTTGTCCCACTCTTCAGGACTTGCGCCCTATCGTGAACTGTTTAAAAATTTCCCTCCCGACTCCGAGCCTATCGCCCGGCAGGAATTAATTGCAACCATCCTCGCGCTCCCCTTGGACTATCCAATCGCCACAGAGCATAAATACAGCGACCTGGGCTATATCCTGCTGGGGGACATCCTTGAACGGGTCGCCGCCATGCCCCTGGATGTTTTCTTTACCAGGGCAATAGCCCGTCCCCTGCACCTGGAACAGAAAATTTTTTTCCTGCCGCCGAAATTGCACCATACAATCAGTCGGCAATCTTTTGCCGCCACGGAGCGCTGTCCATGGCGGGGACGAATTCTGCAAGGCGAAGTCCACGATGAACACGCCCACCTGTTGGGCGGCGTAGCCGGACATGCCGGACTTTTCGGTACGGTCACCGGAGTTGGCACTCTATGCGCCGCCATTCTTGATGGATGGCAGGGCCGCCCTTCTTCCCTGGCAATCAGCCGAAAAACACTTGCCGGGGCCCTCACTCGCCATTCCGACACCACCTGGTGCCTCGGTTTTGATACCCCCTCCGCCGGATATACCTCCGCCGGTCGATATCTCTCCAGGCAAAGCATCGGCCATCTCGGCTATACCGGTACCTCCTTCTGGATCGATCCTGCCGGCGACATCATCCTGGTTCTGTTGACCAACAGGGTCCATCCTGACCGGGAGAACAAAAAAATACGGGCCTTCAGGCCCTGGTTTCATGACCGGATAATGGCCCTTCTCCTTGGAAAGGAATAAAAAAAAGCCCCTGCCAAACGGCAGGGGCCTGTGCTTCTTTTTGCCGCTTTGGGTTTACGATACTCTTACCACCAGCAGACGGTCTTGTCGGCGGCAAATATCTTTTCGACCAGAACGTCATAGTTCGGGTCACCATCGTAGAGATTAAATTCATCGGCATCACGATCACGGTTGAGAATCTCAACCAGGGTCTTGACGTCATCAT
>WGCP01000265.1 GCA_015493715.1 Desulfobulbaceae bacterium | reverse complement strand
TTTTCAATACGCGCCGGCGCACCAGCCGGCGGGCATCCCATTTTATCCGACGTCATAGCCCGTCATTCCTCCTTTTTCCGAATTAAATTTTTCAGGCCACTATCAGAAAAATAATTCCCGATTACTTTCCTGAATTTCCGATTCCAAGATAAATATTCAACGACATATCGTGGAAAATAAAGAAAAAAATTGAGATAATTTCCCCCTATGAGAGGATACAATCATGTCAAATCAATCCATTGTCCCTTCCCCTGAAACCGCCCTGACCCACCCCCCAGTCGTCCCTGAACAAGGCGTCCCGGCCTCCATCCAGGAGATCAATGCTGCGGTCAAAGAGGCTTCGGCCTGGGTGCCGTTGCTTACATCTGAAATAGGTAAGGTCATTATCGGCCAGCAGCACCTGATTGACAGGCTCCTGATCGGTCTGCTTGCAGGCGGTCATATCCTGCTGGAGGGTCTTCCCGGCCTGGCCAAGACTCTGGCGGTCAAGACGCTGGCATCCGCCATATCCACGGATTTCAGGCGTATCCAGTTCACCCCGGACATGCTGCCCGCCGACATAATCGGCACCGAGATTTACAATCCGCGCGCCACCGGCTTTGAGGTGAAGAAGGGACCTATTTTCGCCTCCATGATTCTGGCCGATGAAATCAACCGGGCTCCGTCCAAGGTTCAGTCGGCCCTGCTTGAAGCCATGCAGGAGAAACAGGTGACCATCGGCGAAGAGAGCTTTAACCTGCCGGAGCTTTTTCTGGTGCTGGCGACTCAGAATCCCATTGAGCAGGAGGGAACCTATCCCCTGCCCGAGGCCCAGGTCGACCGCTTCATGCTCAAGGTGATTGTCGATTACCCAAGCAGGGATGAAGAACTCCGGATCCTGGATACAGTCGCCCATACCGATGCAGCAACCCCGGTTCGGCCGATTATCGGTGCCGAAGACATCCTGGCGGCACGCCGCGTCGTGGACACCGTTTATCTTGATGACCGAATCAAGGAGTATATCGTCTCACTTATCTTTGCCACCAGAGAGCCGGAAAATGCAGGTCTTGACCTGAAAGGATACATTGAAACAGGGGCCTCTCCCAGGGCGACCATCAACCTCAAGGTAACGGCCAAATGCATCGCCTTTCTCCAGGGGCGTGGCTATGTCATTCCCGATGATATCAAGGCCTGCGCCCCGGATGTCTTGCGGCACCGTATCCGCATCAGTTACGAGGCGGAAGCCGAAGGAATCAGTAGTGAAGATATTGTGCAGCAGATCCTGGCAACAGTACCGGTTCCCTGATGCTACTCTCCTTGGTTGACACCAAAGTATCCCCATTATGGAACAACAACTGACCAAAAAAATACTCAAAAAAGTTCGCCAGGTTGAGGTGCGGACCCGACATCTTGTCGATGATACCCTTGCCGGCAGTTACCATTCGGTTTTTAAGGGCCGGGGAATGAACTTTGACGAGGTGCGGGAATATGTACCGGGCGATCCCATCCGCTCCATTGACTGGAACGTCACGGCCCGCACCGGTGTCCCCCATGTCAAAAAATTTACCGAGGAACGGGAACTGACCATTCTTCTGGTCATAGACGTCTCCAATTCCGGCCTGTTTGGTTCCGGCGACGAAACCAAGAGGGAGATGATGGCGGAACTCGGTTCTGTTCTTGCTTTTTCTGCTGTCCGCAACAACGATAAAGTCGGTCTTGTTCTCTTTTCCGATTTTGTTGAGCTCTACATCCCACCTAAAAAAGGGCGCTCCCATATCCTGCGGGTGATCCGGGAAATTCTCTTCTTCCGTCCCCGTGGAAAGGGAACGGATATCGGCCAGGCACTGGATTTTGTCAACCGGGTCACCAAACGAAAATGCGTTACCTTTCTCGTCTCCGACTTCTGTCTGCCCGGTGACTTTCAGCAAAGTCTGGAAGCCCTGCAGCCGAAACTCCGGCTGACCAGTCGTCGACACGACCTGATTGGTGTTTCGGTTACCGACCCCAGGGAAAGAGAGTTGCCTGATGTTGGCCGGCTCACCCTCGAAGATGCGGAAACCGGCGAGCAGATCCTGCTTAACACCGCTGATGCCTGGACCCGGAAAGCCTATGCCAACCTGGCTGCTGATCAACATAATCGTTTACGGACAACCATGCGTAAAAGCGGTATTGATCTCTTAGAGCTGTCCACCGACAGCTCCTATATCGCCCCCCTGATCTGCTTTTTTCGTTCCCGTAGCAGGAGGATTGGACGATGACCGTTTTTTCTCTCCTCTTTTTCCTGTTCATGCTCATGGCACCGCAGTATGCCGCCGGGGCAACTGCGCCCCACGCCTCTGTTGCCGTGCCTTCTCCGGTCAAGCTGCATGACATTAAAGATGTCATTGCCATGCCGGCTCCTGTTCCCTGGTGGTACTGGCTTGGCGGCATCCTGGCCCTGCTGCTTGGCCTTGTTCTTACTTTTTGGCTGATTAAACGACGAAAAAAAGAGAAAAAAAACCCACCTTCCGCCGGTGAACAGGCGCTGGCCGCCCTGAATTCCGTCCGCTCTCTGATGAGCCCTGACCAATCCCGCAGTTTTGCCGTCAAGGTGGCGGAGATTTTGCGCACCTATATTGAACAGCAATTTCACCTGTTCCGGCCCAATCTTACAACCAGAGAGTTTCTCCAGTCCCTGACCCGGCAAGCCGGCATGAAAAATTCCCCGCTCCTCGCCTATGACAACCTGCTCAATGATTGGTTGAACCATTGCGACATGGTAAAATTTGCCCGATACACGTTAACTGAGGATGAAATGGAGCAGATGCTTGCTCAGGTCCGCCAGTTCATCAAAACCACAACAGAAGCCGATTCTCTGAAGAATGGAGGGCAAGAACAGTGAATGCCTTTCGTTTTGCCTATCCGCAACTGCTCTGGCTGCTGACCCTGTTGCCGCTGCTTATTTTTCTCCGGGGGAGAAAGGGGCCTGCTCCCGCCCTTGTCTTTTCCACGACCTCGGTGGCCAAGGTCATCGCCGACGGCAGGAAGTCCAGGCCGGGCACAATCCCCGCCATTCTCCGACTGCTGACACTGGCCCTGCTCATCATTGGCCTGGCCAGGCCCCAGTTCGGTAATACGACCACAACCATCGAGGCCTCCGGTATTGACATACTGCTTGCCGTTGACGTGTCCGGCTCCATGGATGCCCTTGATTTCACCTTAAACGGTCAACCGGCCAGCCGTCTCGAGGTGGTCAAGGCCGTAGTTTCCCGGTTTATCAAACAACGGCCCAACGACCGTATCGGCCTAGTCGCCTTTGCCGGTAGACCCTATCTCGTCTGTCCGTTGACCCTGGACCATGACTGGCTGCAGAAACGGCTCGATACCCTGGAAACGGGCATGATCGAAGACGGGACCGCCATCGGTTCCGCCATTGCCTCGGGAACCAACCGCCTCCGCCACTCCAAGGCAAAATCCCGTATTCTCATTCTGCTCACCGACGGAATGAATAATGCAGGAAAAATCGCCCCGCTCACCGCTGCCGAGGCTGCGGAGACCATGGGCATCAAGGTATACACTATCGGCGCCGGAACCAGGGGAGAGGCGCCCATGCCCATTGTTGATCAATTTGGCCGCAAACGGCTGGTCAGGGTCAGGGTGGATATTGATGAGAATACCCTGCGTAAGGTGGCCGCCCGGACGGGAGCGCAGTATTTTCGGGCCACCAACACCAAATCACTGGAAAAGATCTATAAAGAGATCAATAAACTGGAGACAACAACACGCAAGATTAAACATTTTTCCATGTATCGCGAGTTGTTTCTCTATCCGGTCCTGCTGGCCCTGTTGTTGATTGGTGCTGAACTCATTGTAACACGAAGACGACTTCCATGATGATGACTATTCATTTTGCCCGCCCGATCTGGCTTGTTGCCGGCGGCCTGATCTGTTGCGCGGTCCTTGTCCTCCTATGGATGAGCACCGGCCGGCAACAAAAAAGACTTACCCGCTTTGCCTCGGAAAAGATGTGGCGACAGTTGACCGCCAATGTTTCGAAAACCAGACGCAGGCTGAAAACAATTCTGGTATTTGGCGCCGTATTGGCCTGTTTTGTTGCCTTGGCCAGGCCCCAGTACGGCGAACGATGGATTGATGTCAAACAAAAGGGTATTGATATCCTGATCGGCCTTGACGTCTCCCGTTCCATGCTGGCCCCGGATGTTCAGCCCAACCGGCTGGCCCGGGCCAAACTGGCCATCAAGGATTTTGTCGACCGCCTTGACGGCGACCGAGTCGGCCTGCTTCCCTTTGCCGGCACCTCGTTTCTGATGTGTCCGCTGACCACCGATTACAACGCCTTCAATGAATCCCTTGATGCCGTTACCCCGGCAAGTATTCCGGTCGGCGGCACCAATATTGCCGAGGTAATCACCAAAGCGGAGACGATTTTACACAACGAATCCAATTATAAAATACTTATTCTCGTCACCGATGGAGAAAATCTGCAGGGCAAGGCCCTGGCCGCGGCCAAAGAAGCCTCCAAACAGAAAATGACCATCTATACGGTCGGCGTCGGCACCAAAGCGGGTGAACTCATCCCGAACGCGATGAACAAGGGCGGATTCATCAAGGACGAGAGCGGCAATTTTATCCGTTCCCGGCTGGACGAGAAAATGCTGACAAAAATTGCCGAGCTGACGGGGGGGATGTATGTGCCTCTTGGTTCCATGGGTCAGGGCTTTACCACCATTTATCAAGAGAAGCTCAAACTTGTACCCAAAGAAGAACACCAGGAACGAAAACAGCGTCGGCCCATTGAACGATTTTACTGGCCGCTGGCCCTGGCCCTGATTCTGCTGGCCATAGAATTCCTTGTTTCAGGCAGAAAATCATCCGGATTATTTGGTCTCCCCTTTATCCAAATGGCTGGCCGACGCCTTTTTAAGCAGAAGAAATTACTTATTGTATTTTTTCTTCTCCTCATACGACCATTTAACGCCAATGGTTCGACCACGGATCAACTCTTCCATGCGGGTAAACTTGACCAGGCGGAAAAAGGGTATGCAGCGGAGCTGAAACAACAGCCGCATAATCCGGTTGTGCAATTTAACCTCGGTGATGTGCAGTACCGAAAAAAGGACTTTGCTCAGGCAAAAAAATCGTTTACCGGAGCCCTGGCAACCGATGATCTTACCCTTCAGGCCAAAGCCTATTTTAATCTCGGCAATACCGAGTATCAACTCGGCAGATCCACCCTGAAAACCGACCCGGAACAGTCCATCGAACACTACAAGCAGGCCGTCAAGGCCTTTGAGGGATGTCTCAAGCTACGTCCCAAAGACAAAAATGCCGACGACAATCTTGCCATCGTCAACAAGCAATTGAAACAACTGCAACAACAGCAGGAGAAAAAGAAAAAAAAGAAGAAGAACCAACAAAAAAACACAAAATCAAAAAAGAACACAAAAAACAACAAGAGCAAAAAACATAAAAATTCCAACAAATCAGGGCAAAAGAAGCAGCAGAACCAGGACAATTCGCAGCAGTCCGAGACGAAACAAGGCGGGCAGCAGAAAAAAGCCGATAACGGGCAGGGCAACAAAAATCAGGGAATGACAAATTCACCTGAAAACGACAGGCAAAAAGAAACGAAAAAACGAAAAAAACCCTCCGGGCAACAGGCAAAAGAGCGGCGCAGAAACAACCAGGAGAAAACAAAGGCCGGAACCGGCAAGAAAAAGAAAAAAAACAAGGGGAATGATTCCATCCAGGCCCGATCTCCACAATCTGGTTCCCATGCCGGGCAACCGATGAGTAAAGCTGATGCCAAACGTCGCCGGCAGGGAAAAATGACCAGTGCCGAGGCTGCAAACCTGTTGGATGCGCTGAAAAACGAGGAAGGACGACTTGAATTTATCCCGAACAACACAGGCAAAGGGGGGCAACCGGTCCAAAAAGACTGGTAGAGAGAGTGTCGGGATAACGAGAATAGAATTGGCCAAGCAGCTTGCTTGAAATTTCACCCTTACATACTGAAAGTCCTTTATGAAGAATACGCCATATTATACTGTAATAGTGATCATACTGTCGTTTATGATTCCGGCCATTATTCCTGCGGCGGCACAGGCGGGCGCCATATCTGTTCAGGCCCAATTGCAACCGACAAGATTTGCCCTGGATCAGAATGGACGCCTGACCGTCACGGTAAACGGCGCCTCCTCGGCAGAGGTGGAACCGCCCAGGGGAGACGGCCTTCGTTTTTATTCCCGCGGCCAATCCACCCGAATGCAGTGGATCAACGGCAAGTCCTCATCATCGGTTGCCTATACCTATCTCGTCCAGGCCACAAATCCCGGCGCTCACACCATTGCCCCCATAGCTGTTACCGTGGATGGAAAAACCTATCAGACAAGGGCCATAAAATGTGAGGTCAGTCCGGCCGGAGCGTCTCCATCACCCTCACCCGGACAGCATGGCGGAAGAGCAGTCCAACCGCCTCCGTCATCATCAACCAGGCTTCGTTCCGGAGAGGCCGATCAGATCGGCTTTATGCGTATCCAACCCAAGAAAGAAAACGTCTATGCCGGAGAGATGATTCCTTTTACCATCAAGGCCTATTTCCACCAGGGCATGCGGGTAACGATAAAATCCAATCCCCGGTTGACAAATGATAATTTCATCCGCGAGTCCCTGGACGATAAACCCGTCCAGAGCGAGGAACTGATAAGCGGCGTTCCCTATACCCTGTTGACCTGGCATGGTTCCGTCTCCGCCGTCAAGCAAGGGACCTTTCCCCTGGAGATGGAAATGGATACCTCGCTGCTTGTGCGCAGCCGTCGGCAGCATCCCTCTTCCATGTTCGGGTCCCCCCTGTTGAACGATCCTTTTTTTGATAATTTTTTCGGCGGCTACACGCAAAAAGAGATTACCCTGATCAGTCCCAAAAAAGAAATTACGGTCAATGATTTACCGGCGAAAGGAAAACCGGCGGAATTCAGCGGCGCCATCGGCTCGTTCAGTCTGGCGGTGAATGCCCGTCCGCTCACCGTGGCCCCTGGAGATCCCATCACCCTGCATATGATCGTCCAGGGAAGCGGTAACTTTGACCGGGTCAAGGCACCGATTTTTACAGGAACACAACAGGGCTGGAAAACTTATCCGCCATCTGCAGGCAAACTGATAACCGACAAGGGATCGACAAGAAAAGTATTTGAACAGGCCATTATTCCCACCAATGCGAAGATCCGCGAGATCCCGGCGGTGGATTTTGTCTACTTTGATCCACAGGCTAAAAAATACATCAGCCTGCGCAGCGATCCCATCGCTCTCACCATGCAGGCTACCGCCGGCCCCAAAATGACGCAGGCACAACCCCAGGCTTCCCGAACGCAACCACAACAGCAAACAGCACAACGACCAGGTTCTTCCCCGGCAGTTGCATTGGCGCCGCTTCATACCCGATTCGGCAAAGGGGTGACAACCCTGCAGCCACTCTATCGTGCTTTGTGGTTTCAGGCATTGACAGCTATCGCTCTATTGACTTTTAGCGTGGCACTGATTCTGCTGTGGCGGAATAAAAAAATGCTCGCCCACCCTGAACGTATCAGACAACAACAGATAGGCCGGGAAATTGACCTATTACTGGCCCAGGCCAGGCAGGCCATGGAAGAGAAGAAGAGTAGTCAATTCCTCAAACTCTGCCGCGAAATACTGCAGCTGCGATTCGGCTTTGCCTGGAAGGTGGAACCCAGGGCACTCAGCGCCGCCGATCTTGAACAACGGCTGGGAAAGGATTCTCAACTGGTGGAAATCCTCAAGAAAGCGGAGCATGCCGCCTACTTGGACGAAACAATATCCGATCAGGAAATGCAACGGATATACCGGATATTGCACGAGGAGGCCAAAGGATGAACCATTCCCGCCCGCGCACCTGTCAATGGATTTTCTTTCTCCTGACTCTCTGCCTGCTGCTTCTGCCGGTATCAGCTCTCCAGGCGGCGGATTCCTTTGAACTGGGAAACCAGGCCTACATGCGCAAAGATTATGCAGCCGCAATCACCTATTACCGGCAGGCGGCAAAAAAACGGGGATTTTCCGCCTCCTTGCTCTACAACCTTGGAAACAGCTATGCCCGGTCAGGAAAAATCGGACCGGCGGTTCTGGCCTATGAACAGGCCCTCCGGCTTGCCCCGACCAATCCTGATATTCATACCAACCTGGAAAGCATACGAAAGGCCAACGGGTTGTATCAACCGAATCAACCGTGGTGGCGGCGGGCAATATCCATCCTTGGCGCGGACCAGTGGCTTCTACTTGCAGGCATCTCATTCGCACTCTTTTCCGCCAGCCTGCTGATGATGCCCCTTGTCCGGCAATCATGGACCATAAAAGGCCTCAAATCCGTGGCCGTCATCACATCGGTCTGCGCCCTGCTCGCTCTGCCGTCGGCGCTGCTTGGCTATCGACACTGGCGAGACGATGTTGTCCTGACATCGACCCGGTTGAAGATTTCACCCTTTGCTGAAGCCGCCTCAACAGGCGCAATTCAGGAGGGACGAATCGTTACACCCGTAAAGACCTACAAAGGTTTTGTTCTCGTTCAAGACATAAATGGAAGGAAAGGATGGCTGGCAACCCGGGAATTGGGGCTGATCGGGCAGCTCGATACCGGAAGACCGGCATCGTAACAGAAAAATTATTTCCCCTGCGCAACATTTCTGTATGCGACAAATTGTTGCCGGACCTGGTCCATTTCGCTCTGGGTAAGCAAGGGCACCTCGCCCGCCTGCAGGGCCTGCACATAGACCCGGGCCAGGTTTTCAACCTCCAGGGCCAGGGCGACAACGGATTTCAAATCGGAAGAGAAACAGACCATGCCATGGTGAGCGAGCAGACAGGCACAGCGATCATTGCCCAGGGCCGCCAGGACATTTGTCGACAGTTCAGCGCTGCCGAAAAGAGCATAGGGAGCACAGGCAATGGAATCTCCTCCACCAATGGCCACCATATAATGGTAGGGAGGAATAGACCGTTCCAGGCAGGCCAGGGTGGTGCACCAGGGAGGATGGACATGAAGGACGGCGCCGGCCTGGTGTCGATGGGCATAAATATCCCGATGCAGCCGCCATTCGGAAGAGGGCTTGCGTGTCCCGCCGACCACCCGACCCGCCATATCCAGTTCAACGATATCAGCAGGTCTGTACCGGTCATAGGCAAGGGCGGACGGAGTAATGAAAAAACCGTCGCCCACGCGCAGGCTGACGTTGCCGGAGGTTCCCTGGTTGAGTCCTGTCCGGTTCAGAGAACGGGCCGTTTCAACCAGCGCACACCTCTTTGTATGGGCAAGCATCAGCCATGCTCCGGATACAGCGCAAGCAGAGAGTCTCGGTTTGCTGCGCAAATACCCCGCTCGGTTATGAGACCGGTCACCAGACGAGCCGGAGTAACATCAAAGGCCGGGTTGGCCGCCGGTGTCCCGGCCGGTGCGATCCGTACCTTTTCAACCCGCCCATCATGCAGGCCCTGAACGGAAAGTACCTCGTCCTGTGACCGCTCTTCGATGGGGATCTCTCCCAGACCGTCTATTATACCCCAGTCAATGGTTGATCCGGGCAGGGCTACGTAAAAGGGGACCTGATTGTCAAAGGCGGCCAGGGCCTTTAGATAGGTGCCTATCTTGTTACAGACATCCCCGCTTGCCGCCGTCCTGTCCGTGCCGACGATACAGATATCCACCTGCCCGTGCTGCATCAAATGGCCACCACCATTATCGACGATGAGATGATGATCAATACCGGCTGAAACCAGTTCCCAGGCTGTCAGATGGGCGCCCTGGTTGCGGGGACGGGTCTCATCCACCCACACGTGCACGGGAATACCGTCCAGGTGGGCGCGAAAAACCGGAGCCAGAGCGGTTCCCCAATCAACGGTCGCCAGCCATCCGGCATTGCAATGGGTCAGAATGTTGACCGGCTCCCCGGCCCCCTTCCGCTCCCATATCTCCCGCAGCAGACCGGCCCCATGGTTGCCGATACTCTTATTGGTGGCCACATCCTCTTCACAGATGGCATTGGCCTCCTTATAGGCGGCTCCAATCCTCTCAGACGGCGGCAGCGGCGTCAAAACAGCCAACATCCGTTGTATGGCCCAACGAAGATTAACCGCCGTCGGTCGACATGCCATCAGGGTATCGGCTATTTGCTGCAATGCTCCGTCATCGGACGCATCATGCAAACCAAGACAAAATCCATAGGCGGCGGTGGCCCCGATCAACGGCGCCCCCCTGACCAGCATATGACGAATGGCATCCGCTGTCTGCGCAAGATTTGACAATTGAACAACGACGAACTCATGCGGCAGCCTGGTCTGGTCAATGATCTCAACCCGTCGGCCTTCTTCCGCCGGCCAAATCGAGCGATAGCTGACTCCATTAACGTTCATGACATGCTCTACAACCGTTTAATTTTTCGCTTCGGGAATAAGTTCCGGCGTCCAGAAAATAACGCCTTTCTCTTCCGCCTCATCCCAGAATCCCGGTCCATCCCACTGGATAATCTGGTCGGTATAGCCTTGGCGCATAACCTTTATAGTTATCTTATCTGCATCCTCAAGCTCATCTTCATTAAACTGATGAACACCGCGAAAAGGGGTGTTGCCGAGATAAATCCACTCACCGGCACAGGGAATCTCCGATCCGGTTACCTTATAGACAATGTAGGCGCCTTCCGGCTGGGAATGGATCTTCAATTTGACCGTTTTGGTGGCCGAAGAGCAGGCGGACAACAGGACAAGGGTAATCAGAGCTGCCGGAAGAAAAAGTTTGCTTCCCACCCCTTTTTTTCCACAAGTATCTTTCATCAATTTTTCCTCTTTTCCAGTTCAACGCTGATAGGCTGGGCTGCCGATGCGGCCTCCTCCCTGGTCTCGTGCCGTTTATTTACATAGAAAGATGTGATTTTTTCCCGATACCCGGTCTTACGAAATTCGATCGTCACATATTCCGGTTTTTCCTCGTTTCCCTCCCAGGTCACCAGGACAGGGGTCATACCCATGTTGGTATCATCCTTTAAATTTATGACCTCGGCCCCGGCCGGTGTCGAGACGAATTTGACCGAACCATACGTTTTGGCGCCGGTACAACCGCCGAGAAAACCGGCACAAACCACAGCGATCAACAGACACAGGGTACTGCAAAATTTCTTCATATTTTCTCCTTTTTTTCCGGGATCCGTATTGCCGGTGAAAAGAGGAACCCATCGAAAAGAGAACAGACTGCATTCTCATGCCATGCCGACAAGTTTCACTAACCGGTTGAAAAACCATTTCAACCTAAATCCTGCAGTTGTTCGAGCACCGAGAACGTTGAGACAGGTTCAGATACAAGGAGGCAATCGAATTTCGGCACAGGCGTACTGTTGGTACATCGAGCACGAAATTCGTGAAGCCGACACAGTAAATGTACCGGTATCGACGTTCGAATGCCGGATAACTGCAGGATTTAGGTTCTACTTGGCCGAGTGGCCAATGGTCAAGAAAAAAGGATACAGGCCCCCTCATCCGGTCATTAATTTTGTCGCCAACATAAGGGCCCCGGAAAAAAATAATTATCCC
>WGCP01000264.1 GCA_015493715.1 Desulfobulbaceae bacterium | reverse complement strand
GACGTTGCCATCGCCTCACGCTCGCTTGCCGTAGTCGACTTGAAGGCCGCCCTTGTCAAGCTCACCGCCCATGCCCGTAGACTGGTTGCCGTTACCGACCGGGTCGGACCCGGCCCTTTTGATCCGGACGCCTTTGCCGCCATAGGCCGTCCTTTATCCACGGGACCGGATTATATCTACACCATCAACCTCCTCCACCAAATGGGTTATTTGCCGAAAATTGACTATATTGAACTTGAAAAAGAAGTTGATTATTGCGATGAGCAGGAGGCCATGGAAGGCTATTTGTGGATGTTTCGAGACCTTGACACAGAGGAAAGAAAACAGTTGAAAAAATACCTGCGCTCCATTACCACGTTGAACGACGACGGCAGCGTCACCATACACCGCAGCCGTCCTCCGATATGGGCATTTATCAGCTGGATACCGTCAAACTGATTAATTGATGCTACGAAAAACACTACCTGACAGCCATATATGTTTGGGGCCGATAACACGAAATTTTCATGAATACTTTTGATATTGTCGTCATTGGGGCCGGCCATGCCGGCTGCGAAGCAGCTCTTGCAGCAGCCCGCATGGGATGCAAAACACTGGTCTGCATCATAAACGCCGATACCATCGGCGCCATGTCTTGTAACCCAGCCATCGGTGGCCTGGCAAAGGGCCATCTGGTTAAGGAGATCGATGCTCTGGGCGGAGAGATGGCAAAAAATATTGATGCCACCGGCATTCAGTTTCGTCGGCTCAATACCAGCAAGGGTCCGGCGGTTCGTTCTTCAAGGGCGCAGGCTGATCGGTTGCTCTACCGACTGCGAATGAAAAATATCCTGGAAAACCAGGTAAATCTTGAAATTCGCCAAACCGTCGTCGACGAGATACTTACAGAAAACGGTTCGGTCATTGGGATTCGTACCTCCCTTGACGAGGTAATCCATGTGTCCGCCGTAGTCGTTGCCACCGGCACCTTTCTCAATGGACTTATCCATGTGGGCCTGAAACACTTTCCGGCCGGGCGCATGGGCGACGCGCCCTCCACCAAATTAGCGCAGTGGTTTGGCGCCCAGGACTTTGCCGTCGGCCGAATGAAAACCGGGACTGTTCCCAGGCTGGATGGTACAACCATTGATTACTCTCAACTAACGACGCAATATTCCGATGATCCCGCCAACCTTTTTTCATTTACCTCCAGCGGCTCCCCACCCCTTGAACAGCGCCCCTGCTATATTACCTATACCAACGAAACCACCCATGAAATTATACGAAACGCCATAGACCAGTCACCCATGTATGCCGGTATTATAGAAGGTATCGGGGCCAGGTACTGCCCTTCCATCGAAGACAAGGTCATGCGGTTTCCGGAAAAAAACCGACATCAGATTTTTCTGGAACCGGAGGGACTCGACACCGTGGAAGTGTATCCCAACGGCATCCCCACCAGCCTGCCGCTACAGGCGCAGATGGATATGGTCCACTCCATCGTCGGGCTTGAAAATGCACGCATAATCCGGCCCGGCTATGCTATCGAATATGACTATATCGATCCCCGCAGCCTGCGGCCGTCGCTGGAAACAAAAAAATTAAACGGTCTCTTCCTGGCCGGTCAGATAAACGGCACCTCCGGCTATGAAGAAGCGGCCGGACAAGGGTTGATGGCGGGGATCAATGCGGTAAAGAAGGTGCGACGAGAAGAACCGCTGATTCTGGACCGTTCCCAGGCCTATATCGGCGTTCTCATTGACGATCTGGTGACCCTGGGAACCCGGGAACCATACCGGCTTTTCACCTCACGGGCGGAATATCGCCTGCTGCTCCGGGAAGACAACGCTGACCTGCGCCTTCGTGAAATCGGCCATGAAATCGGCCTGATCGACACGAAAACCATGCAGAAGTTTGTCCACAAAAAGAAAAGTATTCAAGAGGCGGTCCAACTGCTCTGCCGGGAACGTATTCTACCAAATCAATCCGTCAACAGAGCCTTAGCCACCTTTAATTCAAGCCCCATCGGCCAGGCGATGACCATGGCAGACCTTCTTCGTCGACCGGAAATCACCCTGAAACGACTAGCGACAATTGTTTGCAACTGCAAACTCCCGCTCACCGATCCCGGAGAGATCCAGTTTGGCGATGAAGTGGAACTTGAAGTTAAATACGCAGGCTATATCAAACGGCAACAGGAGCAGGTCGAACGTTTTAAAAAACTTGAATCCGTTGAGCTGCCGCCGGACATGCCCTACAAGGAGCTTGCAGGTCTTTCCACGGAAGTTGTTGAGAAACTCTGCTCGGTGCAACCACGATCCCTTGGCCAGGCCCTGCGTATATCAGGCGTCACGCCGGCGGCAGTCTCCGTACTTCAGGTCCATTTAAAAAAAATCGGCAGATTATGAGCCCTGCCCGACCTTCACGATGTATTCCCCCGTCTGACTCAGGAAACCCATGATCAACTATCCGCATATCGACCCGGTAATAGTCCACCTCGGCCCTCTTCAAGTCCGGTGGTACGGACTAATGTATGTTCTCGGCTTTGTGGCCGCCTACCTGCTGGCCCGCTACCAGGCGAGAAAATTTCATTGGAACAGGATGGAAGAACATCTCGACAACCTGAATCTCGCCATCATCCTGGGAGTCATATTAGGCGGCCGCCTGGGTTATGTCTTGTTCTATAATTTAAGCTATTACCTCCACCATCCTCTGGAAATTTTTGCCACCTGGCAGGGAGGAATGTCCTTTCACGGTGGCTGTCTTGGTGTCCTGCTGGCCGGGTTTTACTACTGTCACCGCCACAACCTTGATTATTGGAAAACTGCAGACCTTTTCGTGGTTACGGTGCCGATCGGCCTGGGACTTGGCCGAATCGGCAACTTTATCAACGGTGAACTTTATGGCCGTATAAGCGATGTGCCCTGGGCCATGGTCTTTCCCGGAGGCGGACCGATAGGCAGGCACCCCTCACAACTTTACGAGGCGTTTTTCGAAGGGATCGTCCTCTTTTCCATTCTCTGGGCCGTAAAAGGAAAGCCTTGGAGAAAAAATAACCCCTGGCCTCATGGCTCCATGCTTGCGCTTTTTCTCTGCCTGTATGGAATTTTTCGCTTTCTGATAGAATTTGTCCGTGAGCCCGATCCCCAGTTGGGAATAGTTTTCCTTGGCATGACCATGGGCCAGCTTTTAAGTCTTGCCATGTTTTTCTTTGGGGTGATGCTCTATTGCATTCTCAAAAGACAAAAAAAGCCTTCGTTATCTCCTGGGCAGAGATAACGAAGGCTCCATGCGGTAAAAATAGCCCGTCGAACAACAGGCCGGAAGTATCGTAACCGTTCACCAGGGGCTATAAGTTTCGAACAAGCTCAGGCCTGTAAGCGTTTGCCAGTGCCCCAGATTCGTTCAAGCATGATTGCGAATCTATAGCTCGCCTATGTGAGCAAGCCTGATCGGACGAAGATGGGGTACTGGTGAACGCTTACGAAGTATCAACAAACCGACAGCGCCCTGATCAACTCACTGTACTTTCTCTAAAAGCCTTTTCCCTGGACGAAATTTGACCACCTTGCGGGATGGTATCTGGACGACCTCTCCTGTTTTTGGGTTCCGGCCAAGACGTGGAGCCCTCTTGACAATGCTAAAACTTCCCAGGCCAACCAGGGTTACCCGTTCCCCATCCTCCATGGCCTCGGCCATGGAAGACAACAAACCATTTAAACCTTTTTCCGCAGCCACTTTGCTGATCTGAGCAGCGCCGGCAATGGAATCGACCAAATCATTTTTATTCATCACTACAACTCCTTCAATAAAAAAAGACAAATTTGCAGTATCCCCCTGCGCGACAACAAAATTTCACGACATCAATGTAATGCAGGTGCGAATAAAAACAATTGATGATATTACTCATTTTTTTATAGGTATATTTACCTATAGTTGTTGGCGCAGAAGGAAAAACAAT
>WGCP01000263.1 GCA_015493715.1 Desulfobulbaceae bacterium | reverse complement strand
CTGCCGGTTCATCAGCCGGTTGGGGTGAATCCGGATCCACAACTTCTTCTGCTGTTTCTATGACCGGATTCGATGGTTCCTCTACGGTGTTCGCTGCTGTTTCCGGCACGCTTTCCGGAGCTTCAGTTGTCTCCGGTTTCGCCTCTTCCTGGTGTTCTTCCGGCCGCAATTCGGCAATAATTCTATCCATATCCTCAAGGGTAATGGTTTCCCGTTCCAGCAATTCCAGGGAAATCTCCTTGAGAATATCCATATTATCATCAAGCAACTGCGTTACCCGGTCATTAGCATCAAGGACGATCTTTTTGACTTCCTCGTCGATCTTACGGGCCGTATCCTCGCTGTAATCGCGATGCTGGGAGATTTCACGGCCGAGAAATATCTGCTCTTCTTTTTTGCCATAGGCAAGCGGACCCAACGCATCGCTCATACCCCATTCACAGACCATCTTGCGGGCAAGTTCGCTCGCCCGCTCAATATCGTTGCCGGCCCCGGTGGTAATCTCGTCAAAGACCAATTTTTCCGCCACCCGGCCACCGAAAAGGATACAAATGGTATTAAGCAGGAATTTTTTGGCATGGGTATACTTTTCGTCAACGGGTAATTGCATGGTGAGGCCCAAAGCGCGGCCACGGGGAATAATCGTCACCTTGTGGATAGGGTCGGTTCCCGGTAGCAGGCGTGCCACCAAGGCATGACCGGCCTCGTGATAGGCGGTGATCTCCTTTTCCGCATCATTGATAATCATGGATTTGCGCTCAGCACCCATCATGATCTTGTCCTTGGCCCGTTCCAGTTGATCGGCATCGATTTCGTCCTTGCCTTCGCGGGCCGCCATGAGTGCGGCCTCATTGACGAGATTTTCCAGATCAGCGCCGGAAAAACCGGGCGTTCCACGGGCGATGACCGCCATGTCAACCCCTTCAGCCAGCTTGGTCTTTTTGCCGTAAATCTCAAGAATCAACTGCCGGCCCTTGATATCAGGGACAGGCACCATCACCTGGCGATCAAAACGGCCGGGCCGCAACAGCGCCGGATCAAGAACGTCGGGTCGGTTGGTGGCGGCAATGATAATAACGCCGTCATTGGCCTCAAATCCGTCCATTTCGACCAGAAGTTGATTTAATGTCTGCTCACGCTCATCGTGGCCTCCGCCCAACCCAGCGCCACGATGACGGCCAACCGCATCGATCTCATCGATGAAAATAATACAGGGAGCATTCTTTTTCCCCTGGTTGAACAGATCCCGTACCCGGGACGCACCGACACCGACAAACATCTCGACGAAATCCGAGCCGCTGATGGTAAAAAACGGTACCTTGGCCTCACCGGCAATGGCCTTGGCCAAGAGTGTTTTACCGGTACCCGGGGCTCCTGCAAGCAGCACCCCTTTGGGAATCCGACCGCCGAGCTTGGTGAATTTCTGCGGGTCACGAAGAAAATCAATGATCTCCTCAAGTTCCCCCTTGGCCTCGTCAATACCGGCCACATCCTTGAACGTGACCTTGACCTCTCCCTCGCCCTGCAGTTTCGCCCGCGTTTTACCAAAGGAGAGAGCGCCGCCCTTGCCGCCGCCCATCTGCATTTGACGCATGAAGAAGATCCAGACCCCGATCAACAGCAACATGGGGAACCAGGAAATAAAAATAGAGAGATACCATGGCGTTTCCTCAGGCGGCTTGACGGTAATATCCACCCCGGATTTACGCAGCATGGGAATCAACTCGGTATCGTTGGGGGCAATCGTGGTAAACGGACGCCCGTCCGGTCCAGCGCCGGTAATCTTGTCATTCTGAATTTTGACCCGATGAATGGCGCCGTTTTCAACACTTGACCAAAATTCACTATAGGTCATCTGGTTGCTCTGTCCCTGCGGCTTGTTAAACAGGTTAAAGAGGAGGATGAAGGTCAGGCCTATCACCAGCCACATACTTAAATTCTTATAAAAGGTATTCAAAAAACACTCCGATATTTTTTTGTGGTAACAATGTCGAAGAGGACTGAAAAGAGTTGGCATACTGATGAACAGAGGACAAATCAATTTTTCAGAGCCCCGGAAGAAAGAATTATCGTATTCTGCTGGTCTTTTGCCCAGCTCAAACATTGTGAAAAAGGCTACATAGTATCAAGATGCCTCCCCTTTCACGCCTCGAATCAAAAAAAAATCGCTTTTCCGACCACGACCAGACACGAGATAATTATTTTTCCGTCACCCTTATGATTCGTCCGAATCCTTCAGGAATACTGCAACTGCAAGAACCCCTCATTATAGTTGTCAATGCACGTCGAGTGCGATAAAAAGAAAATCGCCCACGACCAAAAGATCTTCCGGGCGATTATTTATGATGAACTCGTAAAAAGTCCAAGCAATGCTTAAAGATGGCTAAGTAAAAACACAAATTACAGGTAAGCGAGCCTGCGAGACTCCGGGTAAGCGAGTCCGAAGTCTTCACTACGTTTCGCTTATCTGCGAGACTCCGAGGAGTAGTATCCAAGACGGGTCTCTACTATACATGGAGTATGCTTACGAATCGCCGTCGAACACACGTCGCAGTAGATCGAAGTTTTCACGACGCCATCATTTATTATTTGTCTACTTTTTCCCCTGCCGGGAAATTCTGTTCTGTGTAATAGTAATACGCTTTTTCAATCAGTCAATGGCCTGAGTAAATTCCTGAACCGATTTGACGGAAATATCCCTCTCCGCCAGAGCGGCAACCGCGCCGGTCATGAAAATCGCACCGGTAACAGTGGTGGTGTATGGTATATGATAGTCCAGGGCCGCCCGGCGAATGGAATAGGAATCCTCGGTTGTCCGGCTTCCCGATGATGT
>WGCP01000262.1 GCA_015493715.1 Desulfobulbaceae bacterium | reverse complement strand
TCAAAATTGATTTTCGTCTGTCCACCATTGACGAGATAGAGCGGATGCTCTATCGCATGTCTCACCACCGTCTCAAGTTTCTTGCCGAAAAGATTGAAACCTATGAGGAATTTGACAAGGCCCTGAAACTTGGTTTTTCGTATTTTCAAGGCTATTTTTTCAGTCAGCCGGAAACTCTGCGGATACGCGAGGTGGCTTCGGTCAAGATGAACCTGATGAACCTGCTTGCCGAGGTCAACCGGAAAAAGACAACCGTTGATCGGCTTGATGCCATTATTTCCATGGATCTGGGCATCACCTACAAGCTCCTGCGATATATCAATTCCGCCTATTACTATCTTCTCCACGAGGTCACCTCGGTACGTCAGGCAATAATTTATCTCGGAGCCAAGGAAATTCGTCGTTTCGTGACCCTGGTCATTATTTCCGAACTGGCGTCGGACAAGCCGGAGGAACTTGTCAGTTTGTCCATCACTCGCGGTCGGTTTTGTGAGCTGCTGGCGGAGCCGGATAAATCGTCAGCGGATCAATCCGATCTTTTCCTGATGGGCCTGTTCTCTCTGCTTGATGCACTTCTTGACACGCCGATGGAAGAGATTATGAAGTCCCTGCCGCTTGCCGATGGCGTCAAGGAAGCGCTCGTGGAAGGGAAAGGTATTCTTTTTCCGTATCTACGGCTCGTCGTTGCCTATGAACGGGGAGATCATTCCACCTGCGGGAAGATACTGCCGGAGTTAGGTCTTTCCGGGGCCGAGGTGATGGAACATTATCTGACAGCGGTCGGGTTTGCCGATCGTGTCTGCAGCAGAAGATAGGGTTGTGTAACCGGGGGAGGGGAAAGGAGGGACTGGTGAAAAATGATATACGGATACCGTTTTCCGAGCTTGTGTTTTCCTTTTCCCGCAGTTCCGGCGCCGGCGGCCAGAATGTCAACAAGGTAAATACCAGGGTTACCCTTTCCTTTGATGTGGACAGGTCACCCTCCCTGAATGAACGCCGACGGCAACTTATCCTCAGGCGCCTTGGAGGCAGGATCAACAGGGACGGTATACTGCGGATTTCCTCTGATACGTATAGAACCCAGGGGGCCAATAAAGAAGAGGTTGTTCGTCGTTTTTATGCTCTGTTGGGGACCGCGCTTCATGAGCAGCGGCCGCGTCGAAAGACCAGGATACCAAAACGGGCCAGGGAACGACGTTTGTCAGCCAAAAAGATGCGTGGTCGCCTGAAACAACAGCGCAATAAAAAGGTTATCGATCGGGAGTGAGATTTTTGTCTTCGACGGCGATGAAATTTAAGGTTGTGTGCACGGTGAACAGGGGAAAAAGAAGGGCCATGAACAGAATGTTGATGATCGGCACCAGGGTGATCAGGGCGGGCAGCAGGCCGAGGCGGAAGGCCCTGTCCTTGTGCCCGGTAATCCATGCTATTTTACGGCCAAGGCTCCAGCGACGGTTGGAAGAGGGATAATCGATAAACATCAGGGCCGAATAAAAGGTATAGAGAAGAAAGACCAATCCCTGGCCGATGACCGGAATAAAGTTGACGATCAGGGCGATGACGGTAACCAAAAGACCGAGAATCCCTATTTTGCACCCTTCAATGAGATCAATAAATATACCCCGCAGGGAGAGTCCCTGTTCAACAGCTAATACCCCTCCCGTATATTTTTTTTCCGTGGCCGTGGCCAGAAAGACATAGCCGGGACTTGTCAGGCAATAGGCTGCCAGAAAGGAGAGATAAAAGGCCGTAACCCTGGAGATGGCAATAAAAAGATATTTGGTAATGAGCCATCCCCAGCTCAGAAACCAGCCGTAAATACCCTGTCGTTGCGGCGGGTGGAGAAAAAAAGACCCAGTCAAAGAGTCGACGAGATGGGTGGCCTCAACATAGCCTAGCCAGGTCAGGGCACCGGTACAAAGAACCAGCAAAAGACTCCAGCCGAGCAGTTGTGGACTTTTGAGAAGAAAGGCCAGGGAACGGGGCAGAGAGATCCAGGGAGTTCTTGGGGAAGGACCGCGCTTGCGGGACACGTCAGTATCTGCCATTTTTACAACAAAAAAAGTGATATTTCCCTGTGTCGATTTTCACCACGTCAGGCAACACCGGCTCCAAGGCAATCCTGATTTGCCCACAACGGTGTAACGGGGCTCCGGGCAAACACCACGGAGTTTTTGAAGCACCTTTACGCCGATTTTTAGAAAACGGGCAGGGGCATGTAGACACCGCTAAAAGGCGGGCAGAATACACCGCAGGCCGGGATTGTTCAAGGGGGCAAGAGCGAAATTTTATTTACGCCGCCTGGGCCTTACGCCATCCATCGGCTTTTAATCGGTCTATACGGGCAATATTCCAGCTGCTTATCTCTTTGAGATAACGGCCGGGATCGGTCTTTTGCAGTTGCATTATTTCAGCGCGTTCCGTAAGGACATCCGCTTTTTCGCCGGGATACATTTCCAGCCAGCAGGCATATCCCATATCAAAGATGTAACCGGGCTGCACC
>WGCP01000261.1 GCA_015493715.1 Desulfobulbaceae bacterium | reverse complement strand
GCGAAAGCGTTCCTCCGAGGACCGGCGCAAGGTGGTGTTGCGGATGAGTGATGAGGCTTCTACCCATTTTGCCCGTATCGAGGAACAGGTGCTGGCAAGTTTTGTTGAGCTGGTGCAGGAAGTCGGCCCGGCGACGGCCAAGAACCTGTTCAACCCGTTGCAGTACCTTCACCCATTTTTCAGCCGTCTCCGGGCCGACTTCCTGCACCAGCTCAACAAAACTTGCCAGCACCTGTTCCTCGATACGGGCAAAATGGGTAGAAGCCTCATCACTCATCCGCAACACCACCTTGCGCCGGTCCTCGGAGGAACGCTTTCGCACCAGCAAGTTCCGGTCAACGAGACGCTCTACCATGACGGAAACCGACGGCGGCGAGACACCGAGCTGAGCGGCCAGCTCACTACCGGTGATCTCCCCGGCGGCCTGCACGGCCATTAACAGGTTAAGCTGGGCCATGGACAGGTCCGGGCAGCCGCAATGTGCTCCGGCTTCAACCCGGGCCACACTGGAAAAAATATGGCGACGCAACTGTTTTCCTGCAGTAAATATATACCGTGCCTGTTCGATAATTTTCTGATCGGGCAAGGGTTCCTCCTGTGATTAACAGATATATTTAACAAGCGCTCTGCTGCAATACCTGGAAACAGCAGGCCTTTTGCGACGACCTTCGTGCAATATGCAGGTCAACAAATTCCTAAGACGGATTTCACCCGCAACCCAAATCTGTGGTCTGTAGGGGCGGCTTCAGCCGCCTTGGGGAAGGCATTCTATATAAAATAAGGCTTTCCTCAGGCGAATAAATTCGCCCCTACAGGACATGCAACAATTATGTTGCATGTGTATATAGATAGACAACCAACTAAAATAACAAGTTTTTCTTACTGAAATTTTCTCGGAGTCTACGCTTACCTGTTTTTTATGACAGGAATTCAGGAGTAAGGCACTGATATGGTGCTATCGGGAAATGCTTAGATACTCTAATAATTAATTCAACTAAACAAAGTCAAGGTTTTTTCTGCCATTATGGAAACCAGCCTGCCCATATCCAAGGTCATTCCGAAGCTGCGGCAGACGCTGCAGGCCCAAACCACCGCAATCCTCAGCGCCCCCACCGGTTCCGGAAAAACCACTGCCCTGCCCATCGTTCTCATGGAGGAAAGCTGGCTGCAAGGGAAAAAAATTATCCTGCTGGAACCAAGAAGACTGGCGGCCCGGCTGGCCGCGACCTTTATGGCCGCCGGTCTTGGTGAGGAGGTGGGGGAAAGGGTCGGCTACCAGGTGCGGTTTGACCGGCGGATTTCTGCAGCAACGAGGATTGAGGTCATCACCGAAGGCCTTTTTATCCGGCGGTTGCAGGAGGACCCGGAGCTTGATGATGTCGGCCTGGTCATCTTTGACGAATTCCATGAGCGCAGCCTTGATGGAGATCTTGCCCTTGCCCTGTGCAGGGAGGTGCAGCAGGAGTTGCGTGCGGACCTGCGCCTGCTTGTCATGTCGGCTACCCTGGCCGGAGAATCCCTTGCCAACCTGCTGGATCAAGCTCCGATCATCACAGGCCACGGCAAAAGCTTTCCGGTGGTCAACAGGCACCTGCCCCCACCCTCTGAGCTTGATTCACCCCGGCCCGAGCATATTGCCCGTATGACCGCCCGCAGCATACGCCATGCCCTGGCCGAAGAAAGCGGCGACATGCTGGTTTTTCTACCCGGCAAGGGTGAAATCAGCCGCGTTGCCGACCTGTTGGCCATACAGAGGGAAAACAATATTCTGGTTCAACCATTGCATGGCTCCATGAAGCTCCAGGATCAGGCCCGGGCCGTGCGACCGGACCCGAACAACAGGCGGCGGATCATCCTGAGTACCACCATTGCCGAGACCAGCCTGACCATTGAAGGGATCACCACCGTGGTTGACTGCGGCTGGAAACGGGCGCCCCGTTTTGATGCGGCCAGCGGACTGACCAGGCTTGAAACCGTGCGTATTTCAAAAGCTTCGGCCAGGCAGCGCAGCGGTCGCGCCGGTCGCCTTGGGCCGGGCGTCTGCTATCGTCTCTGGCACAGGGGTGTGGAGCAGGGGTTGCAGCCCTTTGACCGGCCGGAAATCCTCCAGGCCGACTTGGCGTCGCTGGTCCTTGAGCTGGCGCTCTGGGGAGAGAACGATCCTACCCGGTTGCGCTGGCTCGACCCCCCGGGCGAAATTCCCCTGCAGCAGGCAAGACAACTGCTCATGGACCTGGAAGCCATTGACACCAGGGGCCATATCACAAAAGCGGGCAGGGCCATGGCTGCCCTGCCCATCCATCCCCGTCTCTCCCACATGCTGCTTGCGGCGGAAGGTAAGGACAACCGCGCCCTTGCCTGCGATATCGCGGCCCTGGCCTCCGAACGTGACATCCTGCGGGGAAGGGACGTCCCGGTCGACCTGGAGGAACGGCTGCATGCCCTTTCCCGTTTCCGGCGCCATGGCAGCAGGATGACGAATATTGACCTGCCCGCCTGCCGGCAGGTGGAGCGCGTCCGGCAGCAACTGGCCCGCCTGCTTCCCCGTCAGCCGGGGAAAAATAGTGAACGCCTTACCGCAGGCGCCCTCCTTTCCCTGGCCTATCCGGACCGGATCGCCGCTCTCCGTCCAGGTTCCCGCCTCAGCTACAAGCTGGTCTCCGGCCGGGGCGCTGTCCTGCCCGCCCATGACCGGTTGCAGTCCACGCCCTTTCTTGCCATCGCCGCCATGGACGGCCGCCGGGCCGAGGGACGTATTTATCTTGCCGCTTCCCTGGCAAAGGAAGAGCTGCAGACCCTGCACGACCACCGCATTGTTCGGGAAGAAACAGTGGCCTTTGATCCCGATTGCCGGGCGGTTCGCGGCAGCATCATCACCCGAACCGGAAAAATGGAGATCTCCCGCAGGCCGCTTGACAGGCCGGACCCGCTTCTTGTGCAAAAGGCCCTGCTGGCGGCAATCAGGCAGGAGGGTCTCAACACCCTGCCCATGAACAGACAGACGATAAACTTGGTCCGCAGAATCAGATTACTGGCAAAATTTGATCGACAACAATCCTGGCCTGATTTCTCGGACCAGGCCCTGCTGGCTACCCTGGAAGATTGGCTGGCGCCATATCTCACCGGCATAAAATCCATGGCCGGCCTGCAGCGGTTAAACCTTGGGGAGATTTTCCTTGCCCGGCTCGACTGGCGGCAACAGCAGCAACTGAAGCGGGAAACACCGACCCACCTGCGAGTGCCGAGCGGATCCAGGGTAGGGCTGCAGTATCAGGAGGACGGGCCGCCGATCCTGGCGGTCCGGCTGCAGGAAATGTTCGGGCTGGAGACCACCCCGACCATCTGCCGGGGCCGGGTACGGGTGCTGCTGCACCTGCTCTCCCCGGCCCGGCGGCCGATGCAGATCACCGATGACCTGAAGGGCTTCTGGGAAAACAGTTACCACGAGGTAAAAAAAGAACTCAAGGGCCGGTATCCAAAGCATTACTGGCCCGATGACCCTCTCAAAGCCGAGGCAACCGCCAGGGTCAAACGAAAAAGAAATTAACAAGCAAGATGCAGGGTGCCGCTGAGGTATTGCACGGCACGGCCGCTGATCTCCACGCGTTCGCCCCGATTTTTGCAGAACAGTTCACCGCCGCGCTTGGAGATCTGCAGGGCATGGAGAGAGTCCTTGCCGAGGCGGGCCGCCCAGTAGGGAACAAGGGTGGAATGTGACGAGCCGGTCACCGGGTCTTCGGGGACACCGACGGAAGGGGCAAAGAAGCGGGAGACAAAATCGGCACCACCGCTGTCATCTCTTGCCGTGGCAATGATTCCCAGACAGTCGAGTTTGGCCAGCCGCTCAAAATCGGGCCGCAGTTGCGCAACTGCGGTGCGGTCGCTAAAAACAGCAAGGATATCACGGGCCAGGTACACCTCCTCCGGCTCCATGCCAAGGGCTGCGGTCAAGTCATCAGCAACCGGTACCGGCCTGCCCGGTCGGGCCGGAAAATCAAGACTGAAAAGATCGCGTGTTCGTCCGACCTGGAGCTCGCCGCTTAAGGTCTGAAATGTAATGGTCTCGTCCAGGCCGATTTCGGTATGGGTATGGAGGACAAAGGCCGCCGCCAGGGTGGCGTGACCGCAGAGATCCACTTCGGCTTCCGGTGTGAACCAGCGCAACCCATAGTCTGTTCCCTCTCCCACCAGAAAAGCGGTTTCCGACAGCCTGTTTTCTGCGGCAATGGCCTGGAGAATCCCATCGTCCAGCCAATGTTCAAGCAGGCAGACCCCGGCCGGGTTGCCGGAAAAAACCGTGCCGGTAAAGGCATCGATATGAAAATAGGGAATATCCATCAGATTATCCAACAATCTGCCACGAACTACTATTGTTTAAGTCGGTTGTCAGGCTTTGTTGCGGCTGTGGCCTGAAAACCTGGTCCAGCCATACCGATCAGATGGTGACCACGGAATTCTCTTCCCCATATTCATTGGGGGCATATTCATCGGCATCGGGATCATTGACCCAGACATTGCCGTCCAGTACGTACCGGTAGCGATAACTGTATCCAGGCTTCAGGGAAACAGTGACGGAAAAAGAGCCGTCCTTCAACTTCTTCATCGGTGCCGCCGTAAGTGACCAG
>WGCP01000260.1 GCA_015493715.1 Desulfobulbaceae bacterium | reverse complement strand
TCAAAATTGATTTTCGTCTGTCCACCATTGACGAGATAGAGCGGATGCTCTATCGCATGTCTCACCACCGTCTCAAGTTTCTTGCCGAAAAGATTGAAACCTATGAGGAATTTGACAAGGCCCTGAAACTTGGTTTTTCGTATTTTCAAGGGTATTTTTTCAGTCAGCCGGAAACCCTGCGGATACGAGAGGTGGCCTCGGTCAAGATAAACCTGATGAACCTGCTTGCCGAGGTCAACCGGAAAAAGACAACCGTTGATCGGCTTGATACCATTATTTCCATGGATCTGGGTATCACCTACAAGCTCCTGCGATATATCAATTCCGCCTATTACTATCTTCTCCACGAGGTCACCTCGGTACGTCAGGCCATAATTTATCTTGGAGCCAAGGAAATCCGTCGTTTCGTGACCCTGGTTATAATTTCCGAGCTGGCGTCGGACAAGCCGGAGGAGCTTGTCTGTCTGTCCATCATTCGCGGTCGGTTTTGTGAGCTGCTGGCGGATCCGGATAAATCGGCCGCGGATCAATCCGATCTTTTTCTACTCGGTTTGTTTTCTCTGCTCGATGCGCTTCTTGATACGCCGATGAAACAGATTATGAAGTCCCTGCCGCTTGCCGATGGCGTCAAGGAAGCGCTTGTGGATGGGAAAGGTATTCTCTTTCCATATCTGCAACTGGTCACCGCTTATGAACGAGGACGCTATTCAACATGTGAGAAGATACTCCTGGATTTGCACCTTTCCGAGTCCCAGGTGACAAAACATTATCTGGCGGCGGTGGAGTTTGCCGATAATATCTGTAGCGGCCGCTAACCCCAAAGTATAGCCAAATGAGGTATCGTGATGACGATGGGGCGAGATGAGGTACGAGTTCCATTTTCAGAGCTGGGTTTCTCCTTTTCCCGAAGTTCCGGTGCCGGAGGCCAGAATGTCAACAAGGTAAATACCAGGGCCACTCTTTCCTTTGATGTGCGTAATTCACCATCCCTGGATGAACACCGACGGCAACTTATCCTCAGGCGCCTCGGAGGCAGGATCAACAGGGACGGCGTACTGCGGATTTCCTCGGATACGTATAGAACTCAGGGGGCCAATAAAGAGGAGGTTGTTCGTCGTTTTTATGCTCTGTTGGGGACGGCGTTCCATGAGCAGCGTCCGCGTCGAAAGACCAGGGTACCTAAACGGGCCCGGGAACGACGGTTGTCGGCCAAAAAGATGCGTGGACACCTGAAACGACAACGAAATAAAAAGATTATCGACCGGGAGTGAGATTTTTGTCTTCGACGGCGATGAAATTTAAGGTTGTGTGCACGGTGAACAGGGGAAAAAGAAGGGCCATGAATAGAATGTTGATGATCGGCACCAGGGTAATCAGGGCGGGCAGCAGGCCAAGACGGAAAGCACGGTCCTTGTGCCCGGCAATCCATGCTATTTTACGGCCAAGGCTCCAGCGACGGTTGGAAGAGGGATAATCGATAAACATCAGGGCCGAGTAAAAGGTATAGAGAAGAAAAACCAGTCCCTGGCCGATGACCGGAATAAAGTTGACTATCAGGGCGATGACGGTAACCAAAAGACCGAGAATCCCTATTTTGCACCCTTCAATGAGATCAATAAGTATACCCCGCAGGGAGAGGCCCTGTTCCGCAGCTAATATCCCTCCAGTATATTTTTTTTCCGTGGCTGTTGCCAGAAAGACATAGCCGGGGCTTGTCAGGCAATAGGCGGCGAGAAAGGAGAGATAAAAGGCCGTAACCCTGGAGACGGCGAGAAAAAGATATTTGGTAACGAGCCATCCCCAGCTCAGAAACCAGCCGTAAATACCCTGTCGTTGCGGCGGGTGGAGAAAAAAAGACCCGGTCAAAGAGTCGACGAGATGGGTGGCCTCAACATAGCCCAGCCAGGTCAGGGCACCGGTACAAAGAACCAGCAAAAGACTCCAGCCGAGCAGTTGCGGACTTTTGAGAAGAAAGGCCAGGGAATGGGGCAGAGAGATCCAGGGAATTCTTGGGGAAGGGCCGCGCTTGCGGGACACGTCTGTATCTGTCATTTTTACAACACAACAAGTGATATTTCCCTGTGCCGGTTTTCATCACGGCATGCAACGCCGGTTCCCGGAGCTTGAGTAGATCGCTTGTGAAATATGCGGGTTAAGAGTCGACAAAATACACCGCCGGCCGGGATTGTTCAAGGGGCAAGAGGGAAATTTTATCTACGCCGCCTGGGCCTTACGCCATCCATCGGCTTTTAAGCGGTCTATACGGGCAATATTCCAGCTGCTTATCTCTTTGAGATAACGTCCGGGATCGGTTTTTTGCAGTTGCATGATTTCGGCACGCTCCTCAAGGATATCCTCTTTTTCGCCGGGATACATTTCCAGCCAGCAGGCATATCCCATATCAAAGATGTAACCGGGCTGCACCTGTTCCGCATCCAGTGTCAGCTTGCTCATGGCCATAAATCGGGCCAACTCCATATCATAAACTATGATCCAGCCGTTATCCATCACCATGGTGGAAGGATCAGGTTCAATCCGGTCTGAGCAGTTGGGGCAGTACAGGTCGCTGATCACTTCCCGGCTGAGAACATTATCACGAAGATGAAACTGGGCGCTCTTTTGACCGCATTTACAGGTTTTTCTTACTTCCTGGCACATGATATCACCCCTGTTGAAGAATATTTTATAGTTAATGATTATTATTCATACTTAGATTATTCCGGAAGCGCAACTTTTTTTCACGGCGCTTATGGATATTTTCTGGTGAACTCCCCGGTTTACCGACGGAAAAATTGTAGGTGAAGGTCCTGTTATACAGATAATACTGTGGGTTGTTGTACTCGAGATCGAAAAAAGGGAAAAAAATTTTGTCCGTTTGTGAGAATCAGCTATTTTGAAAAGAGATGAAGAAATAGCGTAACTGCTCAGGAGCACCCCATCTTCGCTCATTTCGGCCTTTTCGAATAGCACAAGTATGCTTCAAAGACCTAAGCAAATATGGGCCACTCCTGAGCAGTTACATTCCAAAATAGATGTAAGGTTTTTATATCTATCTGAATAGTTACGAAATAGCTAAGATAACCATGTAATTTCGGCTGTGAGAGGTCAATATGTTGATAGCGAGGGTGGTCTTTCTTGTTTTCCTTTTTGGGATAATGGTTCCCGGAATCTCACCGGCGCGGAATCTGTACTGGCAGGATATGAATGTTTCCGCCACCCTTGATCGTGATGGACGTCTTCATGTTCTTGAGCAGCAGACAATGGTTTTTTCCGGTGCCTGGAACGGCGGTGAGCGACGCTTTAATCTACGTCCCGGACAGCGGCTGGTCCTGCATAATATCTATCGTATCAATCCGGGAACAGGTACCAGGATTTCTCTTGTGCGCGGGGATCTTTCCAGGGTGGACCACTGGGTCCGGTACAGCGGCAACATGGTACGCTGGCGGGCCCGCCAGCCCTCTGATCCACCTTTTACCCACAAAACCATCACCTATCTGCTTGAGTATACCCTCTCGGGAATACTGTTCCCTGCGGACGGAGGCGGCTATCAGTTTCGGCATGACTTTGCCTTTCCGAACCGAAACGGCGTTATCAATCATTTTTCCCTTGATCTGACCCTTGATCCATCCTGGCAGGTGGAGGGAGATTTGCCGACCCGGGTGGAGAAAAATTCCCTGCCTCCCGGCACCTCCGTTATCCTTTCGGCAATTCTGCAGCATCCAGGTGGGGTTCCGGCCGCAGTCGGCAGAAGAATTACACGACCGCAACAAGCTGTTTCCACAGCTCATACACCTGTTTCAGTGCTGAAAACACCAGTCCCGCTTCAAGTTTTGGTCATTGTCTCCCTCTGGATTCTCGTCCTTGTGCAGGGAATGAATTTTCTCGCTCATGAGCGTAAGCGTGGTCGTTTTCATCCCCTGGTTCCTGTGGATGAAGTGAACGAGTCCTGGCTTGGGCGGCATGTGTTTACCCTTGCCCCGGAAGTTGTCGGAGCAACCTGGGACAAAAGAACGGATTCCTGCGAGGTGGCGGCGGTGCTGGCCAGGATGGTCCAGGAAAAAAAGATGTCCAGCCGGGTGGAGCAGGAGGTTGTTCCCTTACTTGTGTGGAAAATACCGGGGCTGTATACCCTCCACCTGCGACTGCTTGTTCCCCGTTCCACTCTGCGTGGCTACGAGCGGGAGCTGGTGGACGGGCTTTTCATCGATGGGGATGCAACCAGCACCAAAAAAGTCAAAAAATATTATCGCCGGGAGCAGACGATATTTAACCCGGTCGAAAAAATACGGGAACCTTTGCGCAACAAGGTTGAGACGCTGTCCAAAGACAGGAAAAATTCTCTGGAAACGATATGGATCCCGACGCTTTTTCTTGCTGCTGCGGCCTTTTTTCTTCTTTTTGCCGATTTTTTCCTCCATCCGCAGGAGCATCTCCAGGAGTTGCTGGCGGTCGGGGTGTTGATCGTTATTTGGATGATCGGTGTAAATATTGCCGTCGGCTACCGTGCGACGGCCCAACGAGTCAAGATAAAGGCCTATTTGCTGTTATTTTTTACTGCCGTAATCGCGGCAGGCTATATGACAATGCTGCTTATGGTTGACTGTTCCACTTTGTTGCTGCTGGGCAGTGCTTTTATGTGCGCAGCGCTGATCAATAACATATTGAATCTGGCCCGAACCAGGGATTCTGAAGAAGGGGTACGGCTGCATCGTTATCTGGCATCGGGGCGCAGGTATTTCAAGCAGGAGTTAGCCCGGCAATCCCCGAAGATTGATGATGACTGGTTTCCCTATCTTGTAGCCTTTGGTCTTGGACCCCAGGTGGACTCCTGGTTTCGCCGTTACGGTGGTCACGCATCATATGGTGGTTCCTCTGTTTCCGGCGGCGGTCATTCGGGATTTACCGGGGGAGGCGGGCAATTCGGCGGCGGTGGTGTCAGCGGGGCCTGGAGTACTGCGGCCGGATCCATGGGTGCGGCATCCAGCGGTGGTTCCGGTGGTTTTAGTGGTGGCGGCGGCGGTTCCGGTGGTGGCGGTGGCGGGGGATTTTGATATCATGGCGCTGTTTTTTAATACATAAGCACAGGGCATGTAACTACACGTTTTCATATTGCAAAGAGTTGTAGGTCGTTTCAGGTGCCCCGGATTTGAGCAGGCGTGACAGTTCGCAATATCCCCTCTATGCGGGCTGGCGCGACCGCGCAGGTAAGCGAAGCGTAGCGGAGACTCCGAAGACGGGGTTCCTGTGGCGACTTACGTTTTTTATAGTTCTTCCTTAACATGAAGGAAGACAATGCTTATCTTTTTCTGAAAGAAATAGCGTCTTTTCCGGGTGTATATAGACTAAAGGCCACTCTAAAATCATGTTGAGGAGGGAGGGGGAGTATGAAAATCGTCATTGTCGGTGCAGGGGCCATCGGTCGGCTGTTTGGGGTTTACCTCAGCCGGAGCGGACATCAGGTGACCATGGTTGATCCGGACCCGGAGGTTGTAGCGGCCATAAACAGTCAGGGGCTTGGATTTATGGAACAGGGGGGCCGCAATCCGGATGCCGTCACTTTTGTTCCGGCCGTGGCGGTTATCAACGCGGAAGAAATCGCGGAGACGGAACTGACCCTGCTGGCGGTTAAATCGTTTGATACCCTGGCGGCGGTTCAGGCTGTAGCTCATATTGTCGACCCCTCATCACCGATTATTCCCCTGCAGACCGGACTTGGCAATATTGAAATTATGGAAAAGGTGCTTGGCAAAGATGCGGTTATCGGCGGTTTTACCTTTATGGCCGCCACCGCACTTGCACCGGGTATCGTTCGGCACGGAGGCGTGGGCAAAACCTATATTGGTGAGATAGACGGGGAAATGACGGATCGGATCCGGTCCATTGCCGAGATGTTGACCGGTGCCGGCCTTATCTGCACCCCGGTCCATCGTTTGATGGGGCGTCTCTGGTGCAAGGTGATCGTCTATTCAGCCATTAATGCTCTGTCTGCAATTCTCCAGGTGCAAAATGGCGAGCTTCTTGAAACCGTGGAAGGCGTTACCCTGATGAAGCGTCTTGTAGATGAGGGACGAGAGGTGGCCCGTGTGCGGGCCGTTGATCTGGTTTTCCATGACCTGTACAAGCTGCTCGTTGATGCCTGCAGGCGAACCAGCGGTAACATCTCCTCCATGCTGCAGGATATTCTCAGCGGTCAGCGTACGGAAATTGAGGCCCAGTGTGGGGCATTGGCTCATTACGGCAGGCGGGAAGGTGTGGAGACACCGACCCAGGAAACCATGGAGGAACTGGTTCATCTTGTGGAGAGAAAGGCGGCTGGGTCATTGGCCCGGGGAGGGGTGCGATGAATGACTGGAAAAAGGTTCTCATTGCCGTTGACAATACGCCGACTTCCGACAAAGGATTACAGTATGCCGGTAAGATTATAGGAAACCTGCCGGGAGTCAATGTCTGCCTGCTCCATGTTTATCCGGAACCACCGCCTGATTATTACAACTCCGGCAAATCGCTTGCCGACTATAAGAATCAACAGGAGGCGGAAGCTGATACATTGGTGCGACGATGCCGGAAGATGCTTACCGAGGCTGGAATCGGATCGGAGGCGATTGCAGGGGATATACGGATGGCGGAACAGAAGACCATCAGTGCAACGATTCTGGAAGTTCAGCAGCAGGGAGAATACGGTACTATTGTCGTCGGCAGGCGCGGCGTATCCAAGGCCGAGGAATTTTTATTTGGTTCAATTTCAAACGCACTTGTGCATCATAGCCATGATTGTACGGTCTGGGTGGTTGGCTGATGGTCGAGCTTGCGGATCTGCCGGTGGAGATTACCGAAAAACTGCGCAATCATCGGGTTACCAAAAGCATGCGCAGAAAGTCTCGTGTTTTCACGGATACGACTAATTTTACCGCTATTGATTATGGCGATATTATTCTGGTCGCCGGTCGATATTTTCTGGTTACCGCCTTTACCCGCGAGGGGCGTTTTGGGGTTGATGATCAGATTAAACCCTGGGTGCCGAGGGTGGAAGACTTGGCCACCGGAGAGCACAAAATATTAAAACTCGTTTTCCATGAAACCTTTGATATCACCTTTGGTCCTTTTACCATTGCCTGTTATCGAAATCCGGAAAAAGAAGCCCGCATCCTCGAGCTGGTCAAGGGGCGACCCCATTTTATGCAGGGAGAGGCGGTCCTGGACGAGGCCGGGAACCTGGTGCGTATCCTGGATATAATAAATGGAAGCCGAGTGGATAAGGTGATCCACCGGAGCGACACGAGCCATAAAGAGTATTTTTTTCAGGAATTACCCTATATCCTGGCCCGGTATCTTCCTTGCGTCCAGGCAATCGGTTTTCTTCACTCCCATGGGTTCAGGCACGGAGATGTGCGCCGCGACCACATCTTTGTTGAACGTCATACCGGTCTTTATCGCTGGATAGATTTCGATTATGACTTTTATCTGCCGGAAAAACCATTCGCCCTTGATCTCTACGAGCTGGGAAATACTCTTATGTATTTAACTGTACGCAGAAATTTTTACCCGCGTGATATTATAGCCGATTCTGATCTGGGAGAATTGGTGGCCAATAAAATTGAACCCGGCGATTATTCATTGCTTTCCAAAAACCGAATCGCCAATTTGCAAAAGATTTATCCCTATATTCCCACCGCACTCAATAATATCTTTCTCCATTTTTCGCTTGGGACGGAAGTGTTTTACGAAACCGTTGATGAGCTGTACCGGGATCTGGAAACAGTTCTGACCGAGGGCTGGTAAAAGCATTGTACGAACGAGCAATCCAGAATCGTTTTCTTTGCTGAAAGCAGAATACATCCTATCTATTGTTTCTGGGGCAGGCTTTAGCCGTTTTTTAAGCCTGTGGTTTAAAACCACCGTCTTGCAGACGCATTCGCTTTCAGTCGGCGGTTTAGCCCGCCGAGCTTTAAACCCACCAGCTTGTAGCTAGTGGTCGTTTAGTCGTACAACGTATGATAAACAGGAAATAATTAGAGGATCCAACAAAAAAGGCTCTTTGATCTGTCGTCATTAAAATGACGACTTGGGCCTCTGCCCCAAACCCCGAGGTTTTTTAAAGGCATCAGGAGGACAGCGAATAAAAAAGGGGAAGCCCGAAGACTTCCCCCTGGAGACGATTAATATTCGCCGCCCTCATCCTGAATATCCCTTGGCAAGTTGCT
>WGCP01000259.1 GCA_015493715.1 Desulfobulbaceae bacterium | reverse complement strand
CAACAACACTATTTTTCAAGAACATGGTTACCCGAATTGTATTGAATATCGCTTCACGGCAAGCAACAACCTGACCATTGTCAACAACCTGTGCAACCGTCATATCACGTCAAGAAACAACGGCACAACAACCCTGCTTTCCCATAATATAACCAATGGAGCCGCTGACTGGTTTGTCGATGGCAAAAACGGCGACCTGCATCTGCGTATGGAAAAAACCGGCGTCACCGGCGCCGCCCTCCCCCTTGCCGGCCTGACGGATGATTATGACATGCAGACAAGACCGCTCGGCGCCGGACCTGATATAGGCGCCGATGAATATTCAAGCACTGTCCCGAACAAGCCTCCCGGCACGACAAATGTTCCATTGAGCTGGCTGTTTCTGCTGACAGGTTCCAAACCATGAAATATTTCATGAAATCTTTTTTCTTCATTTTTCTTCTTTTGGTTCCGGTGTCCTCCATGGGATGGGCGACTGTACAGGCCCCTGTCCTGAAATGGGAATACGGCGGCTGCTATTCCACCTGGTGTGAAACCGGCTGGTATTCCTCGCCTGCGGTTGCTGATCTTGACGGCAACGGTACAAAGGAAATCATTGCCTCTGCCTATTCGGTGGTCGCCCTTAAGGGAAGCACCGGTGAAGTTATCTGGCGGGTGGATTCGGGCAAGGGCCGATCAAGTCCATCCGGCTACAGCCATCGAACCTGGCCGGGTATATGGATCAGGGATATCGATGGCGACAACATCCCGGAGATCATAACCGCCCACAGCGGCGGCTATGTCTCCGTCTATGATAATCATGGATACTTTAAATCCGGCTGGCCAAAGCGGCCGACAACCAATGAGCTGCGCGGCTTGGTGGTCAGCGACATTGATGGTGACGGCAGCAGTGAGATTATCGTCACCGGCGCCACATACGGCAAAACAAACACCTGGGTCTTTGAACATGACGGCCACCTCAGGCCGGGCTGGCCGCAGCTTGGCAATGACTCCGGTTCGGCATGGGGTGTTTTTAATGACAACGCCTGGGTGGATGACCTGGATAATGACGGTCAAAAGGAAATCATTGTTCCCTCGGACGTAACCACGCTCTGCGTCTACCGACCCAATGGCGTCCAGGTCAATGCTTCTTCCATCTATGGCAATAAAAAATGGGGCGCTGTCGGCACCTGGGAGAGCCTGAACACTGAACTGCGCGGATGGGGGCACTGTAATGGCGTCCGCGCGGAAAGTTTTCGCAGCAACTTTGCACACGGCGCCGCAGTTGTTACCGATGTTGACGGTGACGGCACCGTGGAGGTGGTGGCCACCGGCAACATGTATGACTGTGATGCAGACTATCCCCCTGCAAAATACACCTCGCTCTTTATCTTCAATGCAGACCGCTCCCGTTTCAAAAAAGGGGACTGGAACTGGCAGCAGGCGCCTGTGAATACCGACGCTCCTCTCAATGAAGACTACCATGTGATTGAATCCTGCCAGCCCAATCCCGTTGTCGTGGACCTGGACGGCGATCATAAAAAGGAAATTCTCTTTTCCTCCTATGACGGCCGGATGCATGCCTTCTGGCTGGATAAGAGCGAACATGACAGACAACTGGCCTTATTCCGTTTATCACAGCAATGAGGGCTTTTATCGTTTTGCCTCGGAACCCGTGGTGGCAGACCTTGACCGGGATGGCTGCAGTGAGGTTATTTTTACTTCCTGGGTACAGAAATTTTCGTCAGGATTGCGCCTTGGCAAACTGCATATCCTTGACTGCCACGGAAATATGCTCTATGAGCAAAACTTGCCGGCGCCGAAATCTTCCAGCCGCCATGAAAACGGCGCCCTGCCCGCTCCAACCATTGCCGATATTGACAGCGATCCCGATTATGAACTGGTCATCAATACCATCAACTCAGGATTTATCGCCTATGACCTGCCCGGTTCCGCCGGGGCAAAGATCCAGTGGCAAAGCGGTCGCAACAGGAACGCCGACCTTAAGAAAAAGATTACCGTTGCCCCGATGATGCACCTGTTGCTGCACAAATAATGTCGCTTCGGTTCATCTCCGCAATCCTTGGGCCGGTATTTTTTAAATCTTTGCCTTGGTCCTTTGTCGAAAATCTTTCAGGTATTCCCGCGATCTTCCCACTCTGTCATTTGGCAGTCTTCGCCCGCCTCTGGCATCCCGCAGTCTGTTGGGCGGGAATCCAATAAATATCTTTGGGAATGAACAAAGTCGCTATCCAAAAAACACTCCTGCTATAATTCACTACGACCGGCTGAGATCACAACCCTGTGTAGGAACGGCTTTAGCCGCGAATTATACTGTTGCTGTTACGAGTGAGGAATTTGAATCCGAATGGATCTCCGAAAGAGACCTTGCCGGAGTTTGTTGAATTTTCCACCGTAACGTCTACGTTACCTCCAGCACTCTTGTTCAAAGACAGAACAACTGTCCCTGTTCCTTGTGAACCATTATTGCGCAGGTTGTTTGTTTTTTTCATGGTCATCTGGAGAGTACCAAAATCGTGATCGTAACCAGATATTATAGTATATCCATTAGTTACATCAATGACAGTCTATTCGATATCGGCATGAAGCATTCCATTATTTACGCTCCGATGAAAGATTGGGTTTACATCCAGCTGAGTAAATCCAGTCAACCGTATGTAAAATAGATTCCTTGATTCAGAAAGGGATGCACGTCCTGCTTTCAGCCGGATTGAGCGTGAGCGTTCAGCTGACAAACAATTTTTAAAAAATATTTTCGTCTGTTGCTTTTTTTTGTTGGTCGTCGTTAACTATTAACAGTAAATAATTTATTGCTGTTTTCATTAGTGGTTGTGGCTGTGACGTTAAAAAATCCGGTCCAGCCATGCAAGTTTATTCTTTTTTATTTATCAGGGCCACCGGCTGGAACAAAGCCGTTCAGTCACCGGTCTTGATGCTGCGAACGGGCTCCCATGATAACTATAGAGGATTTTTTTGAAGAAAAGATAAAACTGCCTTCACCCCCTGCTATCGCTTTAAAAATCCTTGAAGCTGTGCGCAAGGATGAAAATTCCTTTGATGAACTGGCCCGGATTATTTCCGTGGATCCAGCCTTGACCGTCCGTATCCTGAAAATAGCAAACTCCTCCCTGTACGGTTTTCCAAATCCGGTTGATTCTCTCAGCCAGGCGACGGCACTCATCGGCACCAATGCCCTGAAAAACATTGCCCTCTCCTTTGTCATTATCCAGGACTTTCAGGAGGCACCTCAAGGGAGTTTTGATGTAACTCTTTTCTGGCGGCGGGCCATCACAGCGGCGGTTGCCGCCGAAACCCTTGCTGAATATACAGGCCTGCACAATCAGGATCTTTTTGTTACCGCCCTGCTGCAAGACATTGGCGTCCTTATTCTCTACCTTTCCGATATCTCCTCCTACATGGCTTTGCAGGATGAGAAACGAGTGACCGGCAAGACAACCTGTCGGATGGAACAAAAAAAATTTGGCTTTGATCATAGTGAAATCGGCAGCCACTTGCTTGCTACATGGAGCCTACCTGAAACGATACATCAGCCGATTCTCTTTCACCATACCGACATCGTCGAAAATCAGTTTCAAGATGCTTCCCGGCTACTGCAATTTGCAGACAAAATTGCCGCCATTTATTACGGAATTCACGCAAATAGTAAATGTATCGCCGTTCATGAAGGTCTGAAAAAGCATTATCAACTCTCCGACGAACAGACCGGCCAACTAATTGATACCGTAGGGGAAAAATCCTGTGAAATTCTTGATCTCTTTGCCCTGGATCCAGGTGATATCAAACCTTTTTCTCTTATCATGCAGGAGGCAAACGAAGAACTCGGTCGACTGAACTTTTCCTATGCACAGATAGTTCTTGAATTAAAGCAGGCAAAACAGAGCGCTGAACAACTGGCCATGGAGTTAAAAATGGCAAATGACAGCCTGCGGGAACTGGCATTTCGTGATGGCCTGACGGGTTTGTACAATCACAGGTATTTCCAGGAAGTTCTTGAATCTGAGCTTGAAAGGGCCAAACGATATAATCATCCACTTTCATTATTGCTTATAGATATTGATTTTTTTAAAAAGGTAAATGACCGATACGGACATCCTGCCGGCGACCAGGTTTTACAGGAAGTCAGCAACACTATGGTCAAACTGGTTCGACGTTGCGATATGGTTGCCCGCTATGGAGGCGAAGAATTTACCGTCATTTTACCCGAAACAGGCTTAACGAGCGCCAAGGTACTGGCTCAACGCGTTCGCAGAGGTATAGAACAGATGGGAATCAACTATAACGATCAGATGCTGTCCATAACCATCAGTTGCGGTATTGCCTGCAGTGAAGTCGACAGCCACGGTGACACCCGGTCAGCGCTCATCGCGCACAGTGATCAGGCTCTGTACAGGGCCAAAAAAAATGGTAGGAACAGGGTGGAAATCTAAAAAAGACCTCGCCGGACATGAGCGAGGCCTTTTTTCGTAATTCGTAACTATTCAGGTGGGTGCAGGGAACTTCCCTGGCCACAGCCTGTAACGGTTCAGGAGTGCTCCATATCTGTGCAGGCAGACCTGTGAACTATAGTGATTCCTCTATGAATCAGACCTGACCGTGTAGAGATGGGGTGTTCCTGAACCGTTACCGTAATTCTTTGGAAAGGCTCCGGACAAAGCCCTTCCTGGAAGCATTTATTCATCCTGAAGGAGTCAACTCAATCACCGTTTCCACCGCCATGGGGCCCTTCGCCCGGGTCCGGGTCATTGGTGTGGCAGACCCGACAGGTATCAATGGTGCCGCCGTGTCCCTGCAGACGTATTGACTGGGCATTGTCTTCCGGATTCACCGTCGGATAAATTGCATGCTGACTGCCATGGCAGGCCTGGCAGAAGACTCCATGATGACCACGGGAAAATCGATACAGAGTGTTGGCCGGTTCACTGTAGGCTGAATTATGACATTGTCCGCAGCGGGGTTCATCAATCCAGGGTCGACGACTGCTGCTCGCCAGATCTTTGAGGTTGCCATGGCAATTCTGGCAGGACTGTCCCTCCTGAAACATAATGCCCCGTAAACACTTGGTCTGCGTTCCCGGATGACAGCGATAACAAGTTCCGGCCATGGTCCCGTCATCAATTTTTTTATGTTTTCCATGCATGGCCTTTGACAGGCTCGGCAGCCCTGATTTTCCCGGTTTATTTAATGCAGCGGAGGCATGGCAATTTGCACAGAGTATTGGTCTGTTTGCCATAAGGCTTGTCCCCTCTTCCTTGTCATGCAGGGTAAGGATATTCTGCTTCACAACTCCGGTTGCAATACCCGTGTTTGCCATACCTCCATCTCCATGACAAGTATCACAGCGTATCTCCGTCGATACCGGAGCAACTGTCTGGGTGGAAGCCAACTCCCTGCCCTGGAGATCAAACACTTTGATTTCTGCAATCTGATATGGTGACAGTACATTAGGAGAACTGTCACTATGTGGCGTCAGTGGAATGCCTTCTGCGATAAAGGAATCGGGCTCAGCCCGCATGGTTCCTTGCAGACCGAACCCAGCAAGGCCTATGTTGCTTTCCAGCGACACGCCAAAAAGCTGATTGACATAATCCCAGAAATTGGTCTTTGTATCAGAGCGCGTATTATCGAGAATTCGATAGGTAACTTTAATACCGCTGGTCACGATCTTTGGTTCTTTTCCACGCTTGATAACCTGGGCAACAAGGGTGTTAAATGGCGGTAATAAGCCAAAATCTTCGAAACTCTCATCAATACAGTGCATGCCCAGATCATTCCAGCCGATCACTACATAATCACCATTTGCAGGCGGGGTGGTGCCGCCACCACCCGTGCCGCCACCACCCGTACCACCGCCGCCCTGCCCATGACCAGCTAGAATAGCCGGTAGTGTTAGGAAAAGAATGTTTTCCGCCTGGACCTCGGTCCCTGGGATACAACAAACAATAAAAATTGTGATTGTAAATACCTGCAGAAAAAGATATTTGCTTTTAGAAAAAATCTTCATATATATTTTTCCTCCGAAAGTAATGTCAAAGAAAACCACCGAGCGAAGAGCTACAATGTGGCATTGCAACAAGCAGGCCAGCAGAAAAAAAACATGAAAAGTATAAAAAATACTATATGCAACAGACTGAATTAATGATAAAAAAGAAAAAATAGAAAGGTTGTTTGAATTTGACTGGCTACAACATAGAATTTCCACCGGCAATAAACAATGGACTTCAAACAGTCTGCGGCGAGGATGCACGGAAACATGCAGAATCGCAATTCAGCTACTGCTCGTTTTGGTTAAAAGCCTTTGACCCAAAAAAAACAGAATTAACCAAAGGTATTTGTAATAACCACCTCATCGAGTTGTAATTGGCCTGGACGAGGCCAGGGTTCTTTTACTCCCTTGCCGATTGCCACAAACATCGTAATAACGTGGTCATCGGGAAGCTT
>WGCP01000258.1 GCA_015493715.1 Desulfobulbaceae bacterium | reverse complement strand
GCCGGTCAGCTCAAAAGGCAGGCCCTGGCATCGTTGGCCATGGGCATGCGCACCCTGCGTCAGGATGGCCTGCGCAAGGTGCTGGCCGGGCTGACCACCCTTGAAGAGGTTTTTCGCGTTACCTGAGCGGTCTTTTGGTGGTAGGGTGCCTCTATGGCATGTAACAGGATGATCTGATACAGTTCTGCGGAGTTATCTGATCAGCTGATTCATCTCAAAGATGGGCAGAAGAATGGAGATAACGATAAAGGCCACGACCAGGCCCATACCGAGGATCATGATCGGCTCTATCATTGAAGTCAGGGCAAGGATTTTTGCCTCAATCTCCTTCTCATAGCTCGTCGCCGCCTTGTCCAGCATCTTCTCAAGGGCGCCGCTCTGTTCACCCACGGCTATCATCTGCACCAGCATCGGCGTGAACCATTTGCTTTTCCGCAGGATATCAGAGAGACTTTTCCCCTTTTCCAGTTCAACGGCGGCATTGTCGATAACATCGGCCAGCAGGGTATTGTTGAGGATGTTTTTTACTATACCAAGCGAGGTGAATAGAGGAACGCCGGCATGGAGCAGGCTGGACAGGGTTCTGCTGAATCGGGCTGAGGCTATCTTGATATTGATATCACTCAGGCCCGGCAGGGTAAGCTTCATCCGGTCCCAGAACCGGCGTCCCTTTGGTCGACCAAGTGCATAGCGTACCCCGATTATAAGAGCAATAATCAGCAGGAGAACAAGCCACCAGTAGTGGGCAAGCATGTTGCTCAGGCTGATAAGAAAGAGCGTCGGCAGAGGCAGTGCCTGTTTGGAACCTTCAAAGACTTTGGTAATTTTTGGAATAATGACGGTAATCAGGGTGAATAAAACGCCGACACCGACAAATCCCATGAAGATTGGATAGATAAGGGCGGCCGTAATTCGGGATTTTAGCGCCTGCTGGTTTTCACCAAAATCAGCGAGTCGTTCCAGGACGACATCCAGAGAGCCGGAAGCCTCACCCGCCTGAACCATATTGATATAAATCTTTGAAAAAATACGTGGATGCTCGGAAAGGGCGGTGGTCAGAGAGTTTCCCTCGTTCACCTGATCTTTTATCTGGGTAATAATAGTGCGAAAGGCGGGATTAGTTGTCTGTTCGATAAGGCCGTTTAAGGCGGGCACCAATGGGATACCGGCGCCAAGCAGGGTGGCCAACTGGCGGGTGGCGATATGCACCTCCTGCTGTTTGATGCGTCCGCCCAGTCGGGGAAGCGATAATTTTTTCTTTTTTTCCGCCTTTCTACCGGAAAGAGTTTCTTTAATATCAACAGGGTAGTTGCCGGACTGCCGAATTTTTTGTCGGGCGGCAGTTCGTGAATCCGCCTCTATTATCCCTTTAAGTTTTTTTCCGGCCGGGTTCAGGGCCGAGTATTCATAAACGGGCATAGGCGTAAGGTATGGTCGTTGAGCAATTTTTCGATGAAATCATACCTGTATAATAGCCTGAAGTTCCGGGTTTGGGAAAGAAAAAGTAATTGATGGAAACAAACCCTTTTTCGCACCCCTTTGCAGGTAAGGTTCTCTATGGTAGAATATCAGCAATTGAAGAGTTGTCCAGACCGGTTGCAACATGTGAATATATCGGTTGCTTATTTCGTGCCATATTCCGGGAGATATCATGAAAGTTCGTATTGAATACTGTGGTCAGTGAAACTATAAACCCCGTGCCTCCAGGCTGGAGGATGAACTGCTGGCAGCATTCGGACAGGACCTGGATGTTGAACTCATCCGGGGCAGCGGCGGTGTTTATGAAGTTATCGTGGATGGAGAAACTGTTTTTTCCAAAAAAAAGGAGGGACGTTTCCCTGAGCCCGGAGAAATAGTCGCCCTGATGAGACAATCCTCAACTTAAGACAATAGCTTTTTTTTCGGCATCCTTACTCCTGCCGCTGGGATGTGTTTTTCAGGCATTGTGCGACACAGTCATCGCAATCGAGTCTGGTCCGGCCTTTTTCACAGAAGTCCGTAAAGCCCTGGATAAGATCTTTGCCGCCCCTGGGACATTGGTCGATGAACTTGATAAATTGTACCATTCGGGCAATAATCTCCGGCGGTGCTGTATGTTCGATCTTGCAGGCGCCCTGTTCGGCAATAGTGTCATCAATGGCAAGGACCTCGATAAAAAATTTTTTCAGAGCATTATGCCGCCTTATGACATCTTTTGCCGTAATTCTGCCATCATCGGTCAGGGTAATGACCTCATAGGGGGCATAATTGATGAGTCCTTTTTTTGAGAGTGACCTGAGAGCTTCAGTAACCGAGGCACCGCTTACTCCGAGACGGGCGGTGATGTCCTTGCCCCTGGCGACTTGTTTTTCGGCGATGATGTGGTAAATCACCTCGATATAATCTTCCAGGCTGGCACTGAGTTGCCGGCATTGTTTCATGGGATTCTCTGTGGTTAGGGTGACGGAAAAATATTTATCCCGTAATGCGCCGGATTTTTCTTCTGATTCAAGACGTGCAAAGGGGCGCATATTGATGCTATGTAACCAGCACGGCTGGACCTAAATTTCGCGCTACAGCCACAACGGATAATGGAAGTAGGCTGGAAGTTGGTGTTTCAGCGATCCCTTTCCGGTAAATCTTTTACGTAACATTCGAGCTGGAGCAGAAGACAAACAGGATGGGATATTTTTTTTATTCCGGCGCCCATAAAAAGAAGAATAATCGACAGGATATATAGTGTCGCAAATGACGTCAAGAAGAATGTCTTGAAAACCAAACAGGGCCGGACTTGGTTCCAAGGGCCAACCTTTACTCAAACACGTGTATGCTGCAAGAATTACGGATTAAAAACCTGGCATTACTCAAATCAATGCTCCTTGAATTACCCGATCGCGCCGGCGGTCTGGTTGTTCTTACCGGTGAGACCGGGGCAGGAAAGTCTATTATTCTGCAGGCGCTGCATCTCCTGATCGGGGGACGCGGCTCTTCCTCCTGGATACGCAGTGATTGTCCCTCCGCCGAAGTGGAGGCCTTTTTTGTCCTTGCCGATCATCAGCAGGAAACGCTGACTTTTCTGCAGGATCATGGACTGGATTCCGGGATGGAATGTCTGGTCCGTCGGGTACTCTCTGCCAAAGGGCGGAGCAGGATCTTTATCAATGACAGGGCTGTGACCACAAGGCTGGCGGCGGAGTTAGCGGAGAGTTTACTCAGTATTGCCGGTCAGCACGATCATCAACAGCTTCTGCAGGCAAGAAAACATCTCGATTTTCTTGATTCATATGGGGAATTGTGGCCGCAGAGGCAATCCTTTTCCCGGTTGTTCAGGGAATGGCAACAGCTATCCGGCACCCTGCGCGACCTGCAGGAAAAAGAACAGGACAAGGAACAACGGCGTGATTTCTTAGGCTATCAGTTAAAGGAAATCAACGAGATAGCCCCGGTTTCCGGAGAGGATGAGCGTCTGGCAAAGGAGCGGGACCTGTTGAAGGCCTCCTCAACGCTTGCCTATCTCGCCGGTGACAGTCTGCAATTGCTTCGGGCAAAGGTGCTTGAGCCCCTGGCGACTATAAGGAAAAATATGGAGAATGCCGCCGGGCTTGATTCCGAGGTGGGTGAGCTTGCCGAGAGAATAATTTCCAGTTGTTTTGAGATTGAAGATCTGGAGACTTCTCTGGGCCGTTATCGGGCCGGATTGCCCACCGATCACGCCCGCCTTGAGGAAATTGCTGATCGGTTGGCCAAATTGAAGGGGTTGCAGCGAAAATACGGCCAGGGTCTTGACAGTGTCATTGCCTATGCCGGGCATGCCGAGCAGGAACTTGCAGGGCTGGCCGATCTTGAAAATGATATTGCGGACCTGGAATTGTCCCTGGAAAAGACTAGTACCAAGGCCCTGCTTGCCGCCACGGAGTTGAGTCAGGACAGAAAAACGTCGGCGGCAAAGCTTGAAAAGGCTATGCAAAAGGAGTTGGCTTCGCTCCAATTTCCGCAGGCTGTTTTTAAGGTTTCCCTACGCTGTCCGGAGGGAATGGGTATGGAAGGAATTCAGCCTTCAGGTCGTGATCAGGTGGAATTCCTTTTCTCCGCCAATCCCGGTGAACCGGTGAAACCTTTGGCCAAGGTCGTTTCCGGAGGGGAACTTTCACGACTCATGCTGGCCATGAAATGTATACTTGCCAGGCGCGATCATGTGGATACGGTTATTTTTGACGAGGTCGATGCCGGAATCGGCGGCCAGGCGGCCGAGGCGGTTGCCGCCAAAATCAGTGAACTGGCAACGCACCATCAGGTACTCTGTATCACGCATCTTCCCCAGATCGCCGCCTATGCACAGACGCATTATCTTGTCGAAAAAGGAGTGGAAAACGGACGAACAATCACTTCCATTCGTCTGCTGGAGAAGGATGAGCGGGTGCGGGAACTGGCACGGATGTTAGGTGGTGAATCGCCAAGCCGCCAGACTCTGGCACTGGCCAGGGAGCTTGCGGACAAGCAGGCCGGGCGGCAATGATGAGCGGGGGCGGGAAAACCGCGCTGGCCCTTTATTCCGGCGGCCTTGATTCAATCCTGGCCTGCAGGATTATCAGTGCCCAGGGAATAGAGGTCAAGGCGTTGAAATTTGTTACCCCTTTTTTTGATCATCATCTATTAGATGTCCGGGATGCATATTGTGCTGAGATCCGGGACAAATATGGCTTCGAGGTCCATCTGGTCGATCTCAGCGAGGGATATATTGATCTGCTGCATAATCCGGCCCATGGGTTCGGCAAGAATTTCAATCCCTGCATTGACTGTAAGATTCTGATGCTGACCCGAGCCCGGCAGCTTCTCAGTCGCTATCAGGCCTCTTTTCTGATCACCGGCGAGGTGCTGGGCCAGCGCCCCATGTCCCAGCGTCGGGATACACTCAGGCTCATTGAACGTGATTCCGATTGTGAGGATATTCTTCTTCGGCCGCTGTGCGCCAAACGTTTACCGCCCACGTTACCGGAGCGTGCAGGCTGGGTTGACCGTGATTGTCTGTATGGATTTACGGGAAGGGGCCGCAGGCCGCAAATTGATCTGGCCCACCGGCTGGGTATCACGGATTTTCCGGCGCCGGCCGGGGGCTGCGTACTGACCGATCCCAATTTGGCCGATCGCATCAAGCGTTTTTATGCGGGCCTGTTTATGCTTGAACCGGAGCAATTTCAGGTCGATGATTTTCGTTTGTTACTGGTGGGGCGGCAGCTTCGTCTTCCTGGAGGCCATTGGCTTATCCTTGGTCGCAATGAGCGGGAAAATGATAAGATTCGTGCGCTGGCCGGTGCTGATGACTGGCTGCTTCACATGCCGACATGGCCCGGACCGACTGCTCTGATGCGCCGGGCCGGGCAACTGCTGTCGGCAACCGCCGACGAGGCTGAAGTTCTTGCCCTTGCCGCAGGCCTAGTCGTCCGTTATGGAAAAAAGACCGGAGATCACCGGGCTGCCGGGGAGGTGCTTCTCGAGCAGGCCGATGGCCAAAGACTCCTGTCTGCCGTTGATCCCCTTAATGATACGATTTTTCAGCCATGGATTGTCTGATGGGTTTACAGGAAAAAGATATCGAAAAGTTGTCGGAATTTATTTTTCAACGGCGGAAGGAAGACGGAGCCTTTGCCGCCTGCCCGAGCCTTCCTTCAACCGTTGTCGACACGTTTTACGCCCTCAAAATGCTGAAGAAGCTGGATGTTCATTGCGAAAATTCACGCCTTTTCTCCCGGGTCGACGGAGAAAAAATTCGTTCCTTTGTTCAGGCGCATGTTGCAATCCGCCACAGCCTTCCCCTGCGTGTCCGTTTTTTTCTCTATGAAATTTTCCACATGGTCACGGAAGATCTGGTTGCGGAAGAGGGCGCACCATCCTATGTCGATCCGTGCGATGACCTTGATGTCGGCAAGAGACTTACCTATGAAAATTATTATTATGTCGGCCGGTTAGCCGGGCATCTTCAAAAAAGATTCCAGGTGGTCGATTTCCATCTTGCCGACTGCACCGGCAAGGATGTCTATTTTTATGTCCTTTCGTTTGCAGAGGATATTGAGAGGCGCTTTGTAGAGATCGGTGACTGGCTGCAGAGATGTCAAAATTGTGATGGCGGATTCGGCTTCTTCCCTGGAACGACTTCCTACATTGAATATTCCGATTACAGTCTGTCGGCCCTGTCGATCCTGCATCGGCCGCCGTTGCACCAGCGACAGGCGAGCCGGTATATTCTTGCCTGCCGGACTGCCGCCGGTGGGTTTTCCCGCAGCACAAAGGCAGCTCCCTTCCTCGACGCATCATATCATGCTTTAAATGCGTTGTTGTGTTTGCAGAACTTTACGACCGATCAGTCCTAAGCGTTCACCAGCACCCCATCTTCGTCCGATCAGGCCTCCTCACATAGCGAGCTATAGACTTGTCGGCCTGCTTGAACGAATATGGGGCACTGCTAAACGCTTACAGGCCTGAGTTTGTTCGAAACGTGTAGCCTCTGGTGAACGGTTACGATCAGTCGCAGCTCTAAGATACTTTTGAATGCTGGAATAGCGACGAAGAGCGTTGCGGTCATTTGGCCATGCATTGGATTTTTGTGGCTGGTTTTTCGACCTGGACCTATTTTCAGGGCTTTGTCAGCAGAAGCAACCAGGGCAGGGCGATATTTTTTGCGGTAAAGTGCGCGTTCGGCACAAAACCCCTGATGAAATCCACAAAAGCCGAGGTACGGGTATACACACCATACCAGCCATTATAAATATCGCACCGTTTGCCGTAGGAAACCAGGCCGACATGCACCCAGTCCCCGTCGATAATGGTGACCAGCGGCCCTCCGGAATCACCATTACATACATCTTTGCCATCATAATATCCTGCACATATCTGTGAAGATATCAGGGAGACATGGTAGATGTTGTCGCATGTGCTCTTGTCGACCACCGGCAGGTCGACCTGACGCAGTTTTTCGGGATAATAGAACCCGGAAGGTCCGTTTGCCCAGCCCCATCCCAAGGCAGTGAGGGTTCTGTCCAGCAGGTCTGCGGGGATATCGTCCCGTGATCGGCCTGAATACAGCGTGATCGGTGGTTGGCTGGAAGATTGCTTCAGCTCAATGAGGGCGATATCATTGGTCAGGGTGGTCGTTCGGGGATTGGGATCGTACCCAGGATGAATATAAATATTTTTTACAGCAATTCGTGAGCTGGTTGGATTTTTTGTTAAATCATAGATGCCGACGGCAACTTCAATGTCCCCAGGGCTTTTGCCGTCGACACAGTGGGCAGCCGTCAGAACCCAGGAACCGTCGATGAGCACTCCGCTGCAGTATTGGGCCAGATAGGTATCGGATTTGCTCGAGTCAAGGAGGGCGACCATCCATGGCCAATCCCCGGATTTTGACTGGCTACCGCCCAGTATTTTGGTGGTAATTCCCGGGGGTTCCGTCGTTTGCCGGGAAAGGTCTCCCGCAAAAACGAAGTGGGGGAGGAGCACAAGGATGAAAATCAGAAGTTGTCTGCGATGTGAAAATAGGGCTGTCATTGTGAAAGAGATGCACTGGTCTGCGCCACACGTACTGTTTTCATAACCGTCAGTGGAACAGGGGTGTTTTACGCTTCATGGAACAGCAGTACTCTTCCGCATTGAAAAACATCAGGAAGGATGTGCGCCTGGAAGCAAATTGGAGTTCGGACTAAACTATTATGAAGTATTGTAGCGGGTATCCCGGGAAATGGCAAATTCGTCATCAGGATTGAGATACCTGGAAGGATGGATTGTCGACCGCACATCTCCCAGGCGTGCGAGTGCAACGGGAGAAAGCCCTGCCGCAAAACAGTTCCTTGTTCTCCCGATAACAGGTTGTGTCGTACAACTTTTCGGTTGTGGGTATCGGACCTGCTTTTCACGTTGGATTACGGGTCTACTTCAACAACTCCTGTGCCTTGACAGGTCGGACAGGGTTGTTCCGGTTCACACTGACATTCATTCCAGTCGTCGCCGTCCTGAGTGCCCCGCCATTCACTG
>WGCP01000257.1 GCA_015493715.1 Desulfobulbaceae bacterium | reverse complement strand
CTCTCTTGCCGGGTATTCTTCCCAGGAGGGTTTGATAACCAGTCCCGGCACGATTTCTACGGGCGTAAAAAACCGTTTCCAGCTTGTCGCCCAATCCTGGTCATCAAAGGTTTCAACGCTTAACTCGGGTGCGGAACGTCCATAAAGATCAAAAAGATCCTCCATTTTTCCTTGCACGACCCGGGTAATTTCAGCGCCGGGATTCATGTCGTCCGTACATGGGAAAAAACCACTTATCCTGATTCCCTTCTCTGTCTCAGGACTTATTTCCACCCCGGAACCACTGAGCACCGCCATCAGGTCTGAAACCGATTCCACAAGCGTGGCCGGTACCTGTAGACTGATTTTTAACCACGTATTTCCCCCTCTTCCGCTTCCAATTTCATCCATCCCTGCTTCCTCTCATTGCCTTACGGCTGATTTCATGGTACAAATTGTAGTTTATTCCCCTGAAGAAATCATTTTATTTTCCCCTCGGAGTTTCCATGAAGCATACCATTTCATTTCTGCCCGATAACATAACAATCGAGGTGGACAAGGGCGAGAACTTACTTTCGGCAGCCGCTGAAGCCGGGGTGTATATTCATGCCTACTGCGGCGGTGACGGTGTCTGCGGCAAATGCAAGGTCAAAATCGACCAGGGTGAGGTCCGCTCAAACAAGGCGAATTTGAAACAGGATGACTGGGACCAGGGATATCGTCTTGCCTGCCTGTCTTCAGTGCAGTCGGATCTGACGGTCACCATACCGGAAATGACCACAAAAAGCGGCAAGGCGTTGAAACGAAAGCCAAAAACCACTCGCACCATCTCCGCCCGTTCGTTGGACACCTTGATCGGTACGTGGAAGGTGGCTCCTCCGGTGAGCAAGCTCTATCTTGAGCTTGATCCACCAACCCTGGATGACAATATTTCCGACATGCAGCGGGTGATGCGCGGTATCAAGCAGGTCATGCCAGATTCCAGGGAGCCCTCTTATGATCATCCTGAATTGATTAAAATCCTGCCCCGGGCCCTGCGCGAATCAGAATGGAAGATTACCCTGCTGCTTCTGCGGGGAAAATACAAAGGTGAGCCGTTTCGGATTATCGACGTCGAGGCCGGGAATACCACCTCCCGCCTCTATGGTCTGGCTGTGGATATCGGCACAACCACCTGCTCCGGCGTTCTTGTGGATCTAAACACCGGCAAGATCATTGCCGAGGCTTCCGGCTATAACGGCCAGATCCGTTACGGCGAGGATGTTATTTCCCGGATCATCTATGCCGGTCGCCCGGGAGGTCTCCAGGCCCTGCAGGAAAAAGTGGTAGCCACCATCAATAGCATCATTGAAGATATTTGTCGTGACATGATCATCAGTCCGGCGGATATCAGCTATATTATGGCGGCCGGCAATACGGTCATGTCGCATCTCCTTCTTGGACTTGATCCTAAATATATCCGGGAATCTCCCTATGTGCCCTCGGTAAGCCAATTTCCGCTGACCAAGGCCGCCGGGCTCGGTATCCATGCCCATCCGTCCGTCCGTCTTTTTCTCTATCCCTGCATCGCCTCCTATGTAGGCGGGGACATTGTGGCCGGGGTCCATGCCTGCCAAATGGCAAAATCCGAAAAAATAAGCCTGTTTATCGATATCGGCACCAACGGTGAGATCGTGGTCGGTAATAAAGAGTGGATGGTCTGCGCCGCCTGCTCGGCCGGGCCTGCCTTCGAAGGCGGCGGCATCCAGTATGGGATGCGGGCCTCCACCGGCGCCATTGAAAATTTTCAGATCCATCCGCAAACCTATGATCCGATGATCGTTACCATCGGCAGGATTAAGCCCAGCGGCATCTGTGGTTCCGGACTTATCTCGATCGTGTCCGAACTGTTGGAGGCAAAGGTCATTGATCAGCAGGGAAAGTTCAACCGCAACCTTGATCATCCCCGCATCCGGGAAGGACGGGAAGGATGGGAATACGTCCTAGCCTGGGGCCAGGATTCACTCATCGGTGAGGATATCGTCATTACCGAGGTGGACCTGGACAATCTGATGCGGGCCAAAGGGGCCATGTATGCCGGCTACCAAACCCTGCTTGATTCCGTGGGACTGAGCTTTGACGATCTGGATCGGGTTATCATGGCCGGAAATTTCGGCGCCTATATCGACCTGGAAAAGGCCATTTGTATCGGCCTGCTGCCGGATGTGGACCGGGACAAATTTTTCTATCTCGGCAATGCCTCCATGCTGGGCTGTCAGATCAGTCTCTCCGATGTCGATCGTTTCCGGGAACGGGTCGAGGTGCGCCAGCTGATTACCAATCTTGAACTTGCTGAAAATAACGAGTTCATGTCCTACTACATGGCCTCCCTCTTTCTGCCCCATACCGATATGAGCCTCTTTCCCAGCGTTCG
>WGCP01000256.1 GCA_015493715.1 Desulfobulbaceae bacterium | reverse complement strand
GCTCAAACTGGGGACCCATTGCATTTTTTGTTTTAAATGGCTGCCCGGGATTATGGCCGACTTTCGGAAACGATTTCCAAATGTAGAACTTGAAATCGGCACCTCTCAGGATCCGGCCAGGGAACTGGAACAGAAAAAATATGACATCGTCTCCGCCCCTCAATCCATCTTTATCTCAATTTCAGCGGGAAATGTTGATCTTTTGGTTGAGGTTTCTCCCCCCGGATTGGGTCATGGACATCGTTCAAGTTCAGGGGCAAGCGGAATTTACAGCACTGAGCTTTGAACCACCTGTGGCGTTGGTAGCAATGATGAACTTCGAAAAACCGCCGTGCCCGCTTGTCTTGTTCCTTGCAGCGTTTTGTGTACGCCCGGCATGGGCGTGAACTAATGGGGTTCAAGTCCCCTGTAAGTGTTCCTATGTAACGTTGTGAAACGTAACAAAATTACTAACCGATGGCAGGTAAGCGTAGACTCCGAGGGCGTCACCGTGAGGTGGGGTCTGAAGGAAGCTGGAGTGTAAACTTGTGAGCTGACGAACAGAAACGTCATATAAGGCCGAGTCCCCGGGTAAGGCAGCACACAACATGTCGACGCCCAAGGAACAGGGGATACGGTAAATGGCGCGGCTGCGCAGGGGAAGTTCACGTTCTTATCCGGGCGGATCTGTATTCCATGCGGTATGAAACCATTTCCAGTGAAATCACCGGTGGGGTTCCGGTTCCCGAACATCCCGGCACAGATAGGGAGCGTCCCGTCCTTTTGTGAGATACGAAACAGGTAAGCGAGGAACGAGACTCCGAAGAAGGACGACAGGAAGTGAGGAAATACGGCGTCATGCGGAGTAATTCGTATGGTGAGAATACAGAGCCGGAGCGAAGCGGAGACCATGAGCGCAGCGAAAACGACTGCAAGGAGCGGTAACTCAGCAGACGCCATAATAGCCAGATAAGCGAGGTACGAGACTTCGAACGCCGGGGGTAATGCCTCGGACACGGTGAAGGGCTGAACGTCAAGGAGAGGAGAGGTATCAATAGGCTCTGAAGATACATTGAATCCGACCGGAGGAGTATTGTTCAGGCGCGGATTGGAAGAACCGGCCTCAAGTTTTTATAGCCCGGTTACGGCCCGGCGACCTTGATGAAGCGCCCCGTGCGGATCCGCATGCAGGGTGCTGTGGGGGCTGGGGGAGAAAAACCCCCGGCTACCCGATTAGCGCTTTTTTCCTTTATATATCCAACAGCTTCGCACCATGAATAACTCGCATGATGAACACTGAATTGCCGCTTATCTTGTATATGATGCGATATTTCTTATGTGTAATTTGCCGATAATTTGTACCAAAAAAGATGTTTTCTGAGATCAGCGCAAATCTTTCCGGCATAGTGTCAAGCCTGTAGATTTTTTCTTCTAATTCGTGAATGAATTTTTTTGCGTTATTGATGCTGTCTTCAGCAATGTAGAAGAAAATATGCTCCAGGTCTGTTGTGGCGTTGAACGTAATATTTACGTTATATTTCTTTGCCACGTTTGAACTCCTGGAAAAATTCTTTTGCTTCGGTAAATCTCCCTTCCCTGATATCCTCTTCTGCGGGTGCAAGAAGCTTTAAAAGATTAAATGCATATGATATTTTTTCATATTCTTTTGCGTCAACCAAGACAGCCTCAGCCTTTCCATTAACTGTTAAAATAACGGGACGCTTTGTTTTGTGAATTTGATCCAGAACGGAATTCGTGTTTCGTTTTAGGTCAGTTATCGATCTGATATCTTCGGTAATGCTAATTGGCATCTTTTCACCTCGCGATAGTTATATGAGTCTTATATGATGCCATATTCTACATTATTCGGATGGTTTTTTGCGAGTATTATTTTTTGCGCTAACAGAAGATATGTTGACTCTCTCAAATTAGAGATTCACCATGGGTGGCTTTTGGGAAAACACGTCCGGAAAAAGAGTAACAGCTGAAAAACAACAAAAATATTCAACCGTGTTTTGAATTATTTTTCCTTTAGTGGGTCTGCGCCAAAACGGTTTTCTCCCGTCGTCCCCGGCATAAAACCACACTGGAAAAGCGCCCATATCCATCCAATAACAGGAACCAGGTTAACCAGTGCCCACCAGCCGGATTTATCAAGATCATGCCAGCGCTTGACCTGTACGGCAAGGCCAACCCACAAAGAAAAAGCAAAGGTTATAAGAGTAATCAAAGCTGGACCGACAGTCATGAGATTATCCGGCCCATATTGAGCTGCTGGTTTACCGAAAGCGGACCCAGCCCCAGTCAGAATCACAGTGACGATCCAGTATGGAAGACGGTTGATACGGCCGTTAAAGGAAAATAAGAGAGATGGTATATTCATTGTGCCCTCAATCGGTTAAAGTTTTGGCCCATGGTGGTATTTTCTGAGCGCCGGACATAACCACTTTGTCTCGCCTTGTACCATTTGCCGTATCGAACAGTTCAAAAACCTTCTGACCACTTTTGTCTTGTGATTTCACGACAACCAGATTTCCGGAATCAATGAAACCCCATTGTTGAATATCAGGGTTTTCACTTCTGATTATGCTTACTTTCCTGTCGCCTTTGAATATTTCAAGTCTATCGGGATAAGACCGAGCATCGTAAGGGTTTAAAGAAGGGTCTGCCGGGATAGATGAGAAACCATTTGGCGCAGCATGCGTTGTGCTACTCATCCCGGTGAAAAAAAGGCCGACGAGAAAAAGTACAGATAAATAGAGTTTTACTTTTTCACGAAACATTTTATTTGCTCCTTACTTGTTTTTTGCTTGCTGAGTACCGTTAATGTTGATGGACTCGTAAAAGTCCGGATATTTTCAAAAATGGCTCAGTAAAAACACAGCGATACGGGCAAGTGTAGACTCTGGAGAGTAGTGTTCAGGGGCGGGTCCCAATGATACAGGTAGTCTATTGTGCATTTCCGGAACAGGTTGTGGATATCGGCAGAGATCCTTACTATAGGCAACAGGAATTTCAAACAGATTATTATGATCCCTTGTGGTGTAGGTGTGCAAAGGAAAAGAACTAAAATAAATCCGGCGGCGTTTCCCCTTTTTTCCGATCAACCATGTTGGTTTTCACTGTGAAGAAAGACTCCATTTCTCCAGTCAAGGCAGGCAGGTTTTATATTTTCGGCAAGGGTCTATCGGTTTTACCGGGATATACCCCGGTAAAATTACTTATGAATTGAAGATAGCTGCACCCGCCATTGGTTCTCCTCTGGATGGACCGATACACTGCCGAAAGCACCTTTACCAATTTTTCAACAGGGACCTGACCAAGTTCTTCCTTGATCGCCAGGGTGATGTGTTGGTGGCCTGCCGCAAGCACACTATTTTCGATTTTGGGTTCACCGGCGCCGAAATGATATTGCTCCAACACTGTTTCAATTACACTTGCCACTGTTCTATCGTTGACATGCTCACTATCAACCGCCCATATTTCACAAAGAGAAGTTTCGATAATATTTGATATGTTTTCAAGTTCAGGTGAAGCAGCCATTTCTTCGGTGCTGTAATATGGAACCTTTCGATATTTTTTTCCCGCTGACCTCCCTGAGAAAAAAGAGCAATCCGCACATTCCTCCAGGTTACGGTTTTCTCCACAGCACAGACTACAGATCAAGGTTGCTGTGGCTTTGCATCTTCTTTTACCCTTGCGAGAGTTACAAATTGTACATTTTCCCATACTTTTTTCCCTGTATGTTTTTTCTGAAAGGTATCTGAGAGTTTTCAGGAGAGATGGTAATCTCCACCATATTTCACCAAAATTCTATTATTAAAAAAAGTAACATTCTCGTCAAGGACGAAAAAGAGTCACTCGCTACGCCCCTGCCGGGGAAGGCATGTCCGATATGTTGACATTCTGAAACAGGAATTTCAAACAGGTTTTTATGATTTTTTATGGCCTGCAAGTGTGACAGGGGAATGATTAAAATAAATCTGTCACCTTTTTATTGGAGTCGGCGTTACCAATCCTGCCCGCAGAGGAGAGGTTTTTTCATGGATTGTTGAGAAACAGATGAAAAAAACGATCAGATACAGTATTTAATGAAAATATCATTTTTAACAAATCGGATAATCTATTTTGATCTCTCCTCCTTCTGAAAAAAATATTGCTCATATTCCCCCTGTCATTCCGACGATCGGCCGGCAGAAAATAAATAACCACATCACCACTTCTAAACGTTTGCTTTACGACAATTTTGTGTCTGATCAACGCCCGTGGGTGATTGCCTTTTCTGGTGGAAAAGATTCGACTCTATTACTTCAACTTGTCTATGAAATGCTTCTTGAGGTTGGTCCTCAACACCAAAAACCGGTTCATGTGATTACCTCTGATACTCGAGTCGAACCTCCAAACATAGAACAATACCTCCAGAAAAACTTAACTCAACTGGCAAAGCATGCCAGCCAAAGCAATTTGGAACTGGCTGTTCATATTGTCAGGCCTGATGTTGATCAAGGTTTTTGGGGAAATCTCATTGGCAAGGGGTACCCGCCCCCAACCCGCTGGTTTCGGTGGTGTACAACTAAGATGAAAATAAAGCCCGTCCGAAAGGTCGTTGATAGTATTGTTGCTGAACACGGTAGTGTCATTCTTCTTCTTGGCACGCGAATGGATGAGAGTGCAAATAGATCGCGACAGATGCGGAATAGGGAATACAGTAGTCGTGGCCTCAACCCTCATCATGAAATTCCCAACGCATTAGTGTTGCAACCCATCAGCCAATGGACAACTGAGCAGGTATGGGAGTATTTATTTGCCTACAATCCGCCACCTTGGAATGGCAACCATGATGAGATGCTGCATCTTTACAGGCAGGCAAATAGTGGCGAATGTCCGGTTGTCACCGACCTTGACACACCTCCTTGTGGAGGAAACCGTTTCGGTTGTTGGACTTGTACCGTGATTAAGGAAGATAAATCAATGAAAGGTTTCATTGACGCTGGCGAAGAGTGGATGCAGCCACTTTATGAGTTTAGACGATGGCTTAAAATCATTCGTGAAGATGAAGGGCTGGTTGTGCTAACCTAAAAATGACCAGGAAAGAGGTGTTGTGCTAACCGAAAATTGACCACCCCGAGCACAGAATCGTCCCGGTGTTATGGTAGGAGGAAAAACCATAACCAGGGAGGAAAGGAGTTGCTCAGCATGGATCAATATGC
>WGCP01000255.1 GCA_015493715.1 Desulfobulbaceae bacterium | reverse complement strand
GACAGCATCGGATTTAGTATCAAGGCCAAATTCCATGGTACGGCCAACAACAACTCCTCCGTCTTTTGCTGTGAGGTGAAGAGCTGTGCAGGCATCAGCCGAGGGTTGGATCAAAAGTAGCATAGCGCAGACCGTTCCTGCCAGTAATGACTTGAAACCAATTTTTCTTTTCATGTTTTTTCCTTTTTCTTGGGATAAATTGAATACTCTTCAGCTTTTTTGATGTTACTTCTGAAAACCAATATACAAATTTTTTACACGGGAACCCATTCCGTAGGGCCGGCAACACCATCTGCGATCAAACGTTTTACATCGTCTCCTGAGTAACCAAGTTCTTGGAGAATTGCTGGTGCATCGGAGCCGATTCTGGCGGTTACACCGGGGCAACCAACGCATTCCCCGTCAAATACGAACCAGGTTGGTGAAAAATTATGACTCTCCCAGCCGTCCCGCTCACGTTTTTCAAACGTAACGGTTTTACATGGTGTTTCCTGATGACGCTGTGCAAGTTCCCGGCAGGTCTGAACCGGCACGGCCTGAATATGTTTATTATGTAAATGGACGAGTGCCTGTTCCACGCTAAAAGATGCCAGTTCCTCTGTGAGATCATGGTCTCCTAAAGCAAAAACAAAGCCATCGGAAAGTTTATACCAGCGCTCTCCTTCATTCATTCCTGTGGCATCCGGACCGGTAGCAGATTCCGGTGCCGGGGACTGTTGCATGAGGAGCTGGGTAAGTGATGCGGCCGCAGCAAGGGAGGTTCCGGCCCAGTCACCTTTGCCGTCCTGTCGTATCTCTCTTGCAAAAAGGGCGCTCACGCCTGCCCAGCATCCAAGATATCCGCAGAGATAATCGACGCATGAGGCAACCCCGTGAAAAGTCGGGCAGCCATCCGGTCCGAACCGGTGCATCAGCCCGGTTATCCCCTGCAGGGCAGGGTCGTATCCGGGATAATTATCACGACCGGCAGGTTTTTCACCCTTATGACCGGTGAGTTGCACTGCGATTATATTGGGATTAATTTTATCAAGGGCCTCACGACCAAGTCCCATGCGCTCAAATTGATTATCCCTTTTATTAGCCATCACAAGATCAGCCTTTGCCACGATTTTATTCATGATATCCTTACCCCTTTCGGTGTGCATATCAAGAATAATGGAATGTTTGCCAACACCGTGCTCAGCCGCCCAGGAAACCATGATAACCGGGGCATGCATGGGATGCATGGGATCTATTTTATAAACAGTGGCGCCAAGTTCTGAAAACATGCGGCCGCAGTTAGGCCCGGCAATGACATTGGCAAAATCGACCAGAACAAATCCTTCCAGAGGTCGTTTTGCAACCGCTTTATCAGTAACCGGGAGGGCTCCAGTTCGATCGGGCAGAAAATCCTGTTTGTTGCATGCTTCAAGATCTGCATAGGGCTGGGCACTGTCAAGCCAGGCAACACGCCCGAGCTGTGCCTTGTCCAGACCATTGACATGGGCAACCAGACGGGCAGCCCGGGCCTTTTTATCCTCCATCCACTCTTCAAAACTGCGAATTTCCACTGCCGGAATACCCGCCTCGCAAAGTTCCTTTTCCCATTCCAGAGCGGTTTTTGTGGCCATAACTTCGGTGATTTTATCAGCCAGCCAGACATTGTTTTTTAAACCCATGGAACCGGCATCGGCAAGATTGCGTCCCTTGTACTGGATGTTTTTCGGATCATAGGGATCAACGTCCACCATTCCCGCAGCCAAGGCCTCATCCCAGAGACCAAGAGTCTTTAAAAATCTGCGGGCAATCCTGCGATTAACCCCGGCAATCCCCATGGCAAAACGGTTGTCGGATGTTTTATAGGGGGCGTCCAGGGGAATCAGTCGCTGCTCCAGCCAGAGCTGTCTGGCCGGATCAACGGCGGCTTCCCGTAAGAGCTTTTTGACGGCTTCCTTGTTGACTCCATCGGGAAGCCCGGTGAGATCAGCCGGTTTGAGATGTTCCGGCTCTCCTTTGGTGATCAGCGCCAGTGCGCCGATGGCAGAGAGGCCACCGGCAATTCGTGAGCTGGTGACTTCCCGTCCTTGACCGCAGCGTGTTCTGTCCACCAGGGCGGCCCCGGTTGCAATGGCACCATTGACACCGGCATACACGGAACAGAGTGGCAGCGGAGTGTAGATTACCGGGCGACCGACAAATTTACCCACTGTGGCCATGTTGGTAAAAAAGCCCACCAGAGCGTTAAGCAAATCTTCACTGCAATCGGCATCCAGGTCACCATATATTTCATCACCGGGTAGGGCGGCTGTGATGCGCAGAACAATTTGGGCCGGTGAACGTGCTATTTCTGTCGTGCCATCAACAATAATAACATCGGCAGACGAGGTAT
>WGCP01000254.1 GCA_015493715.1 Desulfobulbaceae bacterium | reverse complement strand
TCCAGGTATACCGTGGTAGCACCCATGCCCTCATATTCTTCAGAGATGGTCGTTCCTTGTGTTTTAAAACTTCCCATATCGTGATTATTTTAGATCCTTGATGAAATGTCCGCCTTTGACCAATCCTTCTTCTTTAATGTCTAAGGTTTCTGTATAGGTTTCCAGAATTTCTGTGGAGTGGGTGGTAAGAATGACGATAAAATTGGCATCTTTTTGAGCAGCAAGTTCTTTGAGGGCGTTGAGCAATTTAAATTGCCAGCGAATATGCAAATGGACATCAAACTCATCAATGAGTAGAATCGTATTTTGGGTCATGTGTGCACCGATCCGTAAAAAAAGCTGCACCAAATTCTTTTCTCCGCTGCTGAGTCGATTCAGGCGGTGAAACGTTGTTTCATCATTATTTACCTGGATAATTGCCTCAGGAGGATCACGCTGCACATCTTTAAGAAATTTTTCCGCTCCGGAAAAGACCTTGCTGTTGATCAGCTTACAGGCCTGCTCAAAGCGTCCATCATCTAACCACTTGAGCCAAACAAGGAGGTTGTCCAGAGAGTAATGCCAGTCAGTGCTATGGGCTGAAAATTGATGCAAGCTCTGATAACCCCAATATTTCGGTTGCTCAATCGCTCTCCTGATTTCCTGTGAGCCTATATTAGGAATATCACGATAAGCGGAGAAACTGAGGGTGGTTGGAGCGGGGAAAGCGCTTTGCCCAAACGCTGTGGGAACCTGCCCTTTGTTGAACTGAATAAAACCAAGAAGATCAGCGACCAGCTCATCGGTTTTATGAGTGGAGAGAGGGCTCAGGGTTCCGCTGGCACGCCTGGTATAGCCAGCCCGGTGCCAGCTTGCGGCGCTATGTTTTTCAAGATCATTTGCTGCCCAAACCTTTAACGACAAGTCCTCTCCAAGGGTGCCGCCAAACAAGGAAAGAACAACTTGGTGATCTGCTCCATGCCAATAGCATCGTAGTAGTATGTCTAGTTGTGCCCTACCGTTTTGCCTATCCAAATCTTCATGCCCCAGATGGGAAAGCTGCGGATCATCCAGCATACCAAGCAGACAACTTATGATATCTAAAGTTGTGGTCTTGCCAAAACCATTAGCAGCGACAAGCATAAAAAAATTACATGGCCTTAGCTCCTTGTCAGTAAAATCAATTTCATATATTTTCTGTTGAAAAGGCCCTATACGATCCAGAGTTAAGTATAGTGGCCGGAACTCATAGATGAGAAACTTATTGATCGCCATGGTTATCTCCTCTCTTTAGCATAGCGTATACTTCTCTTAATATCATCTTGGCTAATATAGGCACCATGGATACGAATCGGAATGGCCGATCCAACCTTAACCAGCATGTCTCCGGCACCGAGCAACTTTTCAGCACCGGTTTCATCCAAAATAATCCGCGACTCCGAACTCTTTTGAACCCGGAGGGCGATTCGTCCTGGAATATTGGTGCGTAAAAGGCCACTAAAGGTCGTGGCATCAGGGCGCTGAGTTGCTAAAACCAAGTGAATGCCGACAGAACGAGCCTTTTGGGCCAGCCTGACCAGAGGTGCTTCCAGCTCGCGGGATTGGCTAAAGAGATCGGCAAGCTCTTCAATGATAACAACAATTCTTGGTAAATTTAATCTACCGCTATCAATCGCTTCTGATAAATTGCTGGCCCCGGCCTCTTCCAGAAGTTGATTGCGCTTCTCCATTTCAGCAATGAGCTCTTTAAGCATCTGCATGGCCTCAGTGACCAAATGGGCGACTCCGGCACCATATTGCTGTGGGATATCCTGATAACGGGAAAGCTCAACTAATTTCGGATCGATAAAAGCAAGCTGGATTTCTTCAGGAGAACGTCCTTGAAGCAGTGAAAGTATCAAGGCATGCAAGGTAACACTTTTGCCGCTTCCAGTGGTACCGGCTATCAAAAGGTGTGGCACTTCTGCCAGGTCAAAAGAAAAGTCACGGCCCAACACATCTTGCCCCAGCCAGACAGGCAATCCTGCCTGTTTTTTTGCTTGTTCAGCCCAATGAAAGAGACCAGCACCATCTATAGATTGCCAATATTGACGCTGTCGGGGAATGTCGAGCCCTACAACCTTTGGTTCTGCCGTGGGCTGCATAAAGACCCCCTCATTGCCAAGGCCTAAAGAAAAGGCTAATTTGTCGAGGCCACGCCTGAGAGAATCAAAATGACCAACCTGGGGCAGGTATAGGTTGTAACGATCAATGCGTGCTCCCTGGATCTTTTCCTTAATTTCTGCCTGTACCCCGATTTCAACCAAGGCCTCAAGAAGCTGTTCCGGTCCCGTCTCATCATAAGATACTTCAGTTGCATTCTCCTTGGTTCCTGCAAAGAGTTCCTCCTGGAGAAAGGAGATAAAATCATGACTGGGGCTCCAGCTGGTCCTTATTTCCCGTAATCCTCTGCGAATATGACGTTGAAGGAGTTTTTTATATCGTTTAGGATCGGCGAAGAGATCTTCCTTATGATAAACACTTAGGAGAGCAATGGTCGCATCATCAAAATCCAAGACACCTGATTCATCATTCGCCTTCTTACCCTTGCCGGTGATTTGTTCCAAACTATACTCTTTTCCGGTACTCTGCAGATGATCGAAATCCTCATCAGGAGGAGACGAAAAACGCATGGACCTTGCTAAGGCCAGCCGTAATACGAGGTACTTATGGTGCTTGGGGGTATAAAAACCGAAATTAATGACCTGACTTATTACCAATTCATCGTCGCTATCGGTATACACATCAGCCATGGCGTGGCACCACCTTTGTCTCTTTCCCGTCCGGATTATTAAGTTCATATTCCCGGCAGATATATGGATCAAGCATAGCATGTTTCCGCTCATCCAACTCTGAGTCGGTAGGCAACAGGATCATCTGTTTGCCAACATTGGGGTAATACTCGCGTAGCAAGTTATCCTGGTGCTGACGATCAATTCTCCCCATAGGAGTGTCAATAATTACGGGAAGATCCCTTCCTGAAACATCCTTAAGCGCCCATAATAAGGCAGTTGCCGACAATTGCTTCATGCCGGCTGATATGGAACTCATACCGATCTTATCTCCATTGCTGTCTCGGTAGGTGATTATAAACTGTTCATCAATGTCAATATGGTTTATCAGGGTATTTGAGTCCAGCAACCTCCCTAGGTGCTGGTTATAAATCTTTTCAAGTTCTTTTCGTTTTTGGATCTTCAGGCGTTTCTTTACCTCATCGAGGATCTCGATGAGTCTTTTCGCAAAATCATACTGCAAGCGATTTTCTTGAGCCACTTCAAGGGATTTTTCTATATTCTTCATCTCCTTAAGGAGGCCATTCTTTTCTCTGGCAATATTTTGATGATCGTTTTGCAAATTCTTGAGTTGGAGTTCCAGGTCAAACAAGCTATCTTTCGCTTCATGCTCCTGCTCCTGCAAAAGCGCATACTCTTCCTGCTCTTTCTGAGATAAATTTCCAGTTTCGCGCAACTGTTTTTCAATTGAAAATAGTTCCTGTCTCATACTCTGGGCTTCACAGAGTTTCTCCTGTATTTGCAAGGCGGGTTTGCGTGAAGGATGATAGGCTGCGAGAACGCGGGTTAAGAGATTTGCCCGGTGGCTATCAATATCAAATAGATTTTCGTGCTGATCTTCGACGGAAAAGACCTCCAGCTCTTTGAGAATACGTTTCTGATAAAAAGTGCTCTGGCTTGGTTCAAGACGTGGAGAAGGGAAAGGGGGCGAGGTAAAGATCGCCGGTAACCGTTGTTGCAACGACTCCAAAAACTCCGTCTGGGTCCCAGTATTATTTTGGGCAATTGTCTCGGTGGTATTTAAAGCATTCTCAACGAGCGCCGGCAGGACACGTAAAAAACTATCACGTTGCCAGCCAGCGGCGAGATCCGTTAAAATTTCTTCTTGACATTCCTCTTTTTGTGTTTTTTTCTCTTGGAGACGGGCCTCACTTGCCTGGTTGGGAATGGCCCAGAGAAGTTGTAAATCTCTGGTTATTTGTGTAAGAACTTCTCGCTTTTCAGCTATTCCATTCTGCTTGTCATTGATTTTCTGATCAAGCTCCCCCTGTTTTGCCACTTTTCGTTTCAGCTCCGTTTCCACCTCTACCAGTTGACGCTTTATAGACTGATCCATTGCCGCTTTTTGCCAGTTTTTTCGGAGAACATGTAACTGGTCCTGGACATTTTCTAAAGGACGGATATTGAGCAACCGTTCCATGGTGCTGATGATTTCTTTGCTGTTCGCCTCTGCCAGGGCCTGCACCTCCTCCCCGTCAAAAAAGAAATATGGGACATAGGCCTTGGGTAGACATTGCTCCAAGTAATCCTCTGCCTCATCGTCTTCTTTATGGCCTTTAAACCCAGCCTTTACTGTGAGCTGAGATCTATAAGAATTATTTTGGAAATTGATCTGCCATTTACGTTTCGTAATGACAACCTAAAAATGACCACCTGTGCTAACCCAAATTTGACCACCCCGAGCTTGGGTTAAAATATGACGGTTCCAGGCCCCGGCCGGTAATGGAGGGAGCCCGTAGGGCGACCGGAATTACCGGCCGGGGCCTGGATGGCCG
>WGCP01000253.1 GCA_015493715.1 Desulfobulbaceae bacterium | reverse complement strand
GACGCAGTGGCATACTGGCATGGTATAATTATCAAATCAGCACAGGACCTCTTGAGGGCCTCAACAACAAAATCAAAACAATGAAGCGACAGGCCTACGGTTTCAGAGACCTCGAATTTTTCAAATTGAAAATCAAGGCCATTCATCTCTCGAGGTACGCACTTGTCGGATGAACCTAAAAAACGACCTTCCCGGTTTTCTTCTTCCGGGGAGGTCGTTTTTTGTGTAATCGTTCACCAGCACCTCATCTTCGTCCATTTTTGTCTTCTCGAATAGCACGAGTATGCTTCAAAGTCAAAAATGAACAAATCTAAGGCACTGGTAAACGATTACAGGCCGGAGATTCTCATAAACTTGTCGTTCCCGCTGAACGGTTACGTTTTTGTTTTATAGTTTTTCCCATGGACGGATGCTCGTTGTGCATCTGTCTGCAGACAATCCTTCAAAATTGTTGAAAATTATGTTCACATCTCTTCTTCTCTGTACCCATGGAACCGCCGGCGCCAGGAAGGCGGAACACCTCGTTTTTTCAGATTTATATTCAAGAAATCCTGAGATTGCCATTACCGTATTAACCATAATAGATCAGGACTGGCAGGGGATGACCGGGGACGACTGGCTCAATTCAAGCCACACCCATACAACCTTTCTTGATCATGTCCAGAAGCAGATGCAGGAGGAGAATGAAGAGGACTGGCAGCGGATCAGAAAACAATATCCATCTGCAAAGAAGGCATTATTTGTTGGTACGGTCGGTCCCATAGAAGAAACAATCGCCGCCCAGGCCAGACAGAGAAACTGTGATTTGATTGTGATAGGACCGCAACGTGAGAGCAAAAGGTTGTTTAATTTGAAAATGGAAAAGGGACTTCGTTCGAGAATGAATACGATTTCATTGCACAAAATTTTGCCCTGTCCACTTCTTGTGGCCCCGCTGAATACTGATGCAGACTGAAACGGAACAGGTCCTTGACCTGAAACTTGAACCTGCAGCTGCAGCACGGCTTGACATTAGTGCGATAATTACTGAGCATAAACTTGTTCATCTGCATCCTCACTGGTTTGTTGATGAAGAAGAACGGCGCGGCAATATCATGTTTGTGCAGTTGCGCGATTATGAAACCGACCGGGAATTTTCCCTGGGCCTACGTCTCCATTTTTTTCCTGAGCAGGAGGAAGAGGGACAAAAAAATATCATGCAGATCCAGCTCGTTGATTATGGGGCAACCGAGCTGCTTTTTTTCACCGATCAGGATAAAACACGGGTGCGTGTTCGCTACAGCAGCCAACAGGCAAAAAAAGATGTCGAGCAGGAGGTCCTGTTGTGGATTCGAGCTCTTCAGGAATATCTCAGGCTATATACGACCAGGACTCCCCATACGTTTTTCTTTCGCATGCTCATGAACAAAATGATGCTGCAGATGAATCCCTCCCAAAGAAATATCTGCATCATGATTACCAAAATCACCATTATAGAATTACTGGTTATTCTTATCCTCGTGGTTGGATATGTGTATTTTTCCTGAAAGATTCTCCTGATTTCTTTTCAGGGCATTGAACAGGGGGGAAGTTGTTTTGGCCACATCCGCTCCGCCCAAATATGGTCTGATCCAGATCGAACCGACCAGTCAATGCAATCTGCGCTGTCAAACCTGTCTCCGTGCATCCAACCCTGAGCAGTGGCAGGAACGGGACCTTCCCTTTTCGCTTTTTAAGCAATTATCCACAGAGTTCCAACAGGCAGACACCATTCATTTGCAAGGTTGGGGCGAACCTCTTGTTCTTGGGCATTTTATCCGGTACCTGGAAACGGCAAAGAAAAGCGGTTGCCGGGTCAGTTTTACCACCAATGGGCAGATAATGGATAGGGATCTGGCCGTTTCCCTGATCCGGTCCGGTGTTGATGCCATCACCTTTTCCATGGCCGGTGCCACGGCCGAGGTACAGGACTCGTTACGGGGTCCCGGATCCTTTACGCGTCTTCAATCGTCGATATCCATTCTGATCGCAGCAAAAAAGGAACTGGACTCAATATCGCCCGTGCTTGCAGTCAGCTATCTGTTGACCCCAACCACCATTGAAGAGTTACCGGGGGCTGTGAGCTGGTGTGGAAAACATGATATTTCTCTGCTGGCAGGCGTTCATCTTACCCATGCGGCCAATGCAGAACAACAGAGTCTGCAGCTTTTTCCAACTAACGACAGGCGCCTCAAAAATGTGATCCGCAAGGCCCACGTTCGGGCCTTGTTTGCAGGCATCCGCCTGGAACTGCCGTCGTTTCAACCGACCATGGCGCCGGTGTGTGCAAAGGATCCACTTCATAACCTTTCCATAGCCGTCGATGGCTCGGTGGCTCCGTGTGTATTCCTCAATGCTCCGGTCAGTTCTCCGGTGCGATGGCAGGAAAAAAACCGCAGCATCGGTTCCACTCCTTATATTTTCGGCAACATCAAGATGGAGCGTTTGATGGATATCTGGAATAAATCCGCATACAGAGAGTTTCGGTATTGCTTTTTGAAACGACAAAAGTTCTATCAACAGGCGCTTGCCCGGGTTGGCTATGGTATGGACGGTATTGAGCAACTGGAACGGGCGAAAAGGGATATCAAAAAATACTTTGTTGATAATCCGCCGCCGCTTCCCTGCAGGCAATGTCCGAAACTTCGTGGATACTGATATGGAACCACTGCAGCCGGGTGATCGACTTGATGGTTTTGTGATAGAAAGCTCCCTCTATGATGGAGCCATGGCCAGGATCTACCGTGGTCGAGACCTGCTCACCGATGAAGTGGTCGCCTTAAAAGTTCCCTTCGGCGATATTATCAACACCCCCATTTTAT
>WGCP01000252.1 GCA_015493715.1 Desulfobulbaceae bacterium | reverse complement strand
GGCAACTATATCGGAATTTCAGAATCACCCGATGATATTTTCGGAAAGATTCTGTCCATCAGTGATGAGCTGATGTTTCGTTATTACGAATTGCTCAGTGATCTTTCCATGGATGAAATCGCTCGGTTGAAACAGGACATGGAGGCCGGCAAGGTTCATCCAAAAGCCGTTAAGGTGCGTCTGGCCAGAGAGTTGGTCGCCCGGTTTCATGATGCTGATGCCGCCGATGCAGCAGAGCGAAATTTTGAGCAGGTTTTTAAAAAGCATGCATTACCCGACGAGATTCCTGAAAAAGAACTTGCAACGGATGATGCAGCCGTCTGGCTTCCCAAGCTGCTGGTACAGGCGAAACTGGTGAAGTCCACCTCGGATGGACGGCGGATGATTACGCAGAATGCCGTTTCCGTAGATGGAGCAAAAGTAACCGATATCAATACGGAAGTTCCTGCTCGGGGATCAGTTTTGTTGCAGGTGGGAAAACGACGGATTTGCAGGGTGATTTTTTGATTTGTTGATTGCTCAATGGAGTATAGGCGGCTGACCGTTTAGGTGCAGCCGCCTTTTTTTGCAGACTCGAATGTGGGAAAGGAAAAATACTTACCTGCCCGCAGTAGTGATAACCGTAAGCCGTCACAGGCACCCCACCTTCGTGCGGTCACACCTGCCTAAAGGGGGAAGGCTATCGGAGTCTTCGCTTACCTGCGACCATCCACGCCTGTGCGAATCTACGGCACCCCTGACCACTTACCCCGGGATGAATTTTGGGCTTGATGGTTATTGCAGCGTGATACTATTTTCCTCTTCTCTACATTTCGAGCAAATACCAGTAAATTCAATGTGGTGGCCGATGATCTGATAGGAAGAATTTTCGGCGGCCGCATCAACAAGTGAATCAATGACCGGTACGTTAATATCATCGACCCTACCGCAACAGGAACAGCGAATATGGTAATGGGCATCGGTGGTTGCGTCAAAACGTTTCTGGGTCCCGCCGACCTCGAGTTTAACAATCATCCCATTTTCGGCCATCAGTTCAAGATTACGGTAAACAGTGCCCAGTCCAATTCTGGGAAGCCGTTTACGTACCATGTCGTATACTTCACTGGCTGTTGGGTGTGTTTTTACTTTGGACAGTTCTTCAAGGATGATCTGACGCTGAGTGGTCAGGCGAATCATCGGGGTCGGTGCGTTCATAGTCAGCTCTCGGGTTTATGTTGCGGTTCAATGAGAATAAGTTAGTGAAGAATAATTCTCAACGTGATTAACCATTGTTTTCCGAGGATGTCAAGAAAAATGAATAATGGTTCATTTTGGTTCATATCGAGCATCAAAAATGTTGAAAATAAAAGATAAAGAGTTGGCTACACCTCTCCTACTTGCACCAATGGCCGGGTTAACCCATTCGGCTCTGCGTACCCTTCTACTTGATTTCGGCGGTGTGGGAATGTTGTCAACGGAAATGCTTTCCGCCCGGAAGCTGCCGACGGAAAATCCATGTGTGTCCCCCTACCTTGTCAGAACACCACTGGAATCACCTCTTTCCTATCAACTGTTGGTCACGGATGTTGAACAAATTGAACCGGCCATTGCGGCGGTCCACCGGTTGTCGGCCGATGTCGTTGATCTAAACTTAGGCTGTCCGGCACCCAGGGTACGGAAGGCTGGGGGAGGAAGTTCATTAACGGATAATCCTGATAGGGTGCACGCAATTATTCGTGCCGCCCGCAGCCTGACGGATCTACCGTTGACGGCAAAAATTCGTCTTGGCGAACGTCTTGATGAAGCAATCCTACGTGATTTTTGTTTGATGCTGCAAGAGGACGGCATTGATCTGCTGACGGTCCATGCCCGCCTGCGCGGCGAACCTTTTGGCCGTAAACCACGCTGGCAATGGGTGGGAAAGGTCAAGGAGTGGCTGGATATTCCGGTGGTTGCCAATGGCGGTATTTTTTCGGTTAAAGAGGCGGCCCAATGCCTTAAACTAAGTGGCGCCGATGGTTTGATGATCGGTCGGGCTGCACCGCAGAAACCATGGTTGTTTGCCGAGATCGCCCGAGAAATCTATGGTGTTTCAGTGGACGTTTGCCAAATCAATCTGCCTTGGATCTATGGACGGTTTGTGTTGGGACTGGCACGCTTTCGGCCTGAACGACGGCTTGGCAGGTTGAAAGAGTTTACCCATTATTTTGCGCTGAACTATGCCTTCGGTCATCATCTGGCCATGGCCGTACAGAAAAGCTCAACTGTACTTACGGCCTGGAAACAAGCACTTGATTTTTTCTCACGATCAGATGCGGAAAAGTTGAAAGATGTAAATGTTGGAGAGGTTGAAACCGCCCTGCTGGGAAAATTAGGAACAGAGATTAAAGAACGTGGACAATATCGTGCTCAGCTTTAGGTCAAGTTTGATCGATCTGATTGAACGAAACCGCAGACGTAGCAGGGCTACGATGAGGATTTCGTGATTGAAAAGCGGTCAAAGATGGCCTGAAAATGAGATGCGAGATGTTCAGGTTATTGAATCTCTATTCCTTAGTCAGCGAACCTGTGGATTGAAATAGCCGAACCGCAATCGCGGAAATTTCTTTTGCAGCGTTGCCAGCCAGTTTCGCATGCCCATGGGCTTGCCGGTGGGTACAAATCCGATGGATTCCAGGTAGTATTCAGGGTCCAGGTTCAGATTGCGCAACTGGATAAGATCCGGTCGGTAACGTACAATGAGATCACAGAGAGCATTGAACTCTTCGGGATCATCGGTGAAGCCCGGTAAAATAAAATAGTTGAGGGAAACGTGGCGTCCATATTCTTTCATGATGGAAATGGAGTCACAGACATCGCCGAAGTCAAATCCCTTTGGCCGGTAATAGCGTTCGTGGTAGAGGGAACGGGCGCTGTTTATGGAAATTCGGATTGAGTCAAGGCCGACGGCTGCCAGTTGCCGCACCTCGGCGGGCAGGCTGCCGTTGGTGTTGAGGTTGATGGTACCCAGATCGGTCCTTTCCCGGATACGACGGATAGCCCGTTTGATCGTCTTTGCCTGCAAAAGCGGCTCGCCCTCGCATCCCTGCCCGAAACTGACAACCGGATCGGCGGCGGCTTGAAGATGAGGGACCGCTATTTCCGCAATTTCAGCGGCTGTGGGGACAAATTGAATGCGATCCTGAGTTGAAGGGCAACAGCCGGCCGGCTGCAGGGAAATACAGCCGAGACAGGAGGCGTTACAGATTGGAGAGCAGGGCAGAGGCGCTTCCCATCGTCCGAGAAAATAATTGCGTGCAGCAGGACAGCCATAGGTCAGGCAGCATTTCCCCAGGTGCTGGATCAGTCTGTTCTTCGGATGCTCGGTCAGGCGGACGGCTGTCTGCTTATTGATACGGTCCTGATCAAAGCCGACAGGGTCCTGCCTGATGTCCGCATCTGATCTGAAAGCGGCCACATAGAATTTTCCATTCAGCCAGCCCACCGCTGTATAGGCAAAAAGGGGCAGGAGTGGGGCCTGTGCATTCTTTTTCTGATAGGCAGCCGTGAAGACGGCGGTGTAAGCCGGTGCCATGAAGGCAGCTACCGCCTGAATCGGCTCACCCTGCACATAGGGGTTGGTTTCCAGCAGGGCCGGTTCGACGGTGTCGGACTCGATGCCGACCGGCAACCGTTCTGGAAGAACAAAGAGTTCACTGCCCTCGGGCAGCTCGATCAGGTCCTGCCGGTCAGGGCGGTAAAAAGCGCCTGCACTGCCGCCTGCCATCTCCAGTGCGTCATAATCCATAATTTCGCCTTTAGCGTTGGCAAAAACCAGCCTCGGTAAAGGATGGTTTGAAGGCGAAATGCTCATGGGAATGCGATCGACCTGGATTCCCCGTTATCTCGGCCGTATTTTTGTGAGAACGGAATCCACGGCTTTGTATACATCAAGGTCGTCCCCGAAAATGTCCTGGATGGTCGGGTGATTGATGAGGTCCTCGATAATATACTGGGTGATATAGAGACTGATCAGGTTCGGATCCTGCGTCAGGGTGCGGATCGGCGCAATTTTGAACTGCATGTCAAATTCCTCCATCTCGCTTAAACCCGCCAGCTGTTTTTCCATAACTTCGCAGATGGCCTGGCTGGAGTTTGTTTCAATAATATGCTCGTCAAGCAGTCTCTGGACAAGCGATATCGCGAGATTCTCAGCATTTTCTCTTGCCTTGCGCAGCATGAAGCGACGTTCCCGCTCCCGCTTGCGGTCAATGGCATCAATGGTCTTGTTGGTGGAACGGCTCGGATTCATGTGGCGGGCCATGGCTCTACTCCTTCCTGTAAATAGTTGATGGCATCGTAAAACTTCAATCTACTGCGTCGTGTGTCCCTGGACGATTCGTGGGTATACTCCATGTATCGTTGAGACCCGTCCTGGAACACCACTCCTCGGAGTTTCATCTCCGGGTAGCTTCCCTGCATATCTGTGTGCTTAGGGCCCCGGAATAATTATTTGATTCCGTGACCCTTACTAAACCATCTTTACGAATTGTTCGGATTTTTTACCAGTTTATCAATAGTAGTGCGTGTATATAGCATAACCGCAGGATTCATCATGCACTATCTTGGTTACTTTGATATAATTTTTGGAAATGTCGGACCGTTGCTACGGTCGATTCATCCAGCTGCAGATCATATTTTTCAACGTATTCAGCAGCCATGCGATGGGTGTTGAAGATAGGGACGTTAAGTCGCAGGTTATCGACGGCAACCCGAAGGTATTCCTCGGGCTGCTCATAAAAAAGATCAAGTATTTCGGGGAGCAGTTTATAAAAAGACAAGGAATCCTCGGCATAAAGCAATGTGCCGGTATCTTCGCTTAAATTTGCCTCCTCAACAGGACCTTCATAGCCGAATTTCCATCCGGTCAGGCCCTCATGGTAGCCTTCAACCCACCAGCCATCCATAACGCTGATATTGGGTGTTCCGTTCATAGCCGCTTTCATGCCGCTGGTTCCGGATGCCTCCAGAGGGCGTTTGGGGCTGTTGAGCCAGGCATGGACACCGGAAACCATCATCTTGGCAATCGACATATCATAGCCGGGAATAAAAACCAGTTTTGCCAGCCCCTTGGTTTTCTTATACAGTTTTTCCTGATTGTCAAGAATCAGTTTGAGAACGGATTTTCCCGGTTCATCGGCAGGGTGGGCCTTGCCGGCAAAGACCAAGTTGATCCGCTGATTCTTTTGCAGAAGAATAGCCGCCAGCGCATCAATGTCATCAAAAATAAGATCGGCCCTTTTGTAGGTCGAAAAGCGACGGGCAAAGCCAAGAGTAAAAATTCCGGATTCGAGGTCGGGAGCTTCTTCCAGTCGGGAAAGAAAGTTGGGTGGGTCGATCCAGGTCTCCAGCATCTGATTGCGGTGCATCCGCAGCATCCGGTTGATATAGTTAATCAGGATGCGGTTGTCCTGTTGCCAGGCAATGTTGAGGGCAGTGGTAAAATCACGTTGATCCGTCGTGATATCGGTAAAGCGTCCCGGATCGTTTCGCCAGCCGGCAAGTATGGCCTGATCATCAAACACTCGGGCCCGGTTTTTGCTGATCCAGGTCAGGTGATGAACACCGTTGGTCACGGCCGTGATTTTATCGGCAAAGCGGGGAAACTGCCTGCGCGTGACGTCACGGTGCAGGCGGCTGACACTATTGACGGCCCGGTTCACCCGCATGGCCAGGGTGGTGAAATTATACTCGCTGGGGGAGTCCTCATCCTTGGCCAACAGGTCCAGGATCCGCCTGCAGACCTGATGGCTGATTCCCGTGTACATGGAGCGGGGAAAACGGTCATGACCGGCTTTGACCGGGGTGTGGATGGTATAGACGATCCGTTGGGCGACGGTGTCCACTACCTGAAGAATATCCGCATCTTTCATTCGTTTGTAAAAATCTTTGCCCAGCCGTTTTTTTAACTCCCGGAGGATAAGATGCAGTGAAACTGCGACACCATGCTGTTCATTAAGGTGAATGGTACGACCGGTGAATCCCAGGGCCTCCATCAGAGGCAGGACACAGGAACCAAGCATTCGCCGCTGATTTGCCTTCATGATTGTTGTTTTGGCATTGTAGAGTTGATCCGAGGCCTCGCGTATCCAGGCCGGGGCGGAATCAATTGAATAATCGATCAGAAATTCAGGGACAAAGAAATCAAGCTCTTCGCTTATCTCCATCTTCATCCAGACCTGGGCCTTGATCCGTTCCGGTTGGTCGTGTTCGTTGAAAAAGGGAACTGAAATCTCAAGTGGCGACCCGGGATCGGTGGGATCATGCAATTGAAACAGGGTGGGGGTCTTTTCCGGCTCCCAGTATGTGGCCTGGTCGATTTGACCGACTTTGGAATCAACGAACTGGGAGAAATAGCCCTCTTTGTAGAGGAGGCTTATTGCCGTTACCGGAATATGCATATCGGCAAAGCTTTTCAGCGTATCTCCGGCCAGAACGCCAAGTCCGCCGCTATAGTTGGGGATTTTATGGGGACCGTGCAGGTATTTTTGGATAAAGGCGTCGGCGACTTCATCCTCACTGCCGGTTATTTCCGCATCATGCAGAAAGTCCAGCACGGGATGAAAGACATCAGGATCGGCCCCGATCTCCATGGAAATGTAGACTGCTGAGTTTCCATCGGGTTCCTGCAGCTGATGCCAGACCCTGTCAAGGGTATCCTGGGTGACACCGAAAAAGGTCCCGAATTCGTTTTGGGATATCAGGTCCTTTTCAGTTTCAATTGTAATTGCTTTTTCTGCTGTCAATCTTGTTAAACTCGTAAAAAATTAAAGCGGTATCGGTTCGCAATGCCGTCTTCCGTAGAAAGAGCCATCCACTCAGATTACTTGTATTTGCGCCCCGGGCAGGAGATGGCCTTTGCTTATCAATGGTAGCGGACTGATTGTTTTTCATCCTCGTGTAGTAATGCATGGATGAAGGTCGAGACTTCCCTCTCCCCGAACTTAGAAGGGCTGGTGCTGTTTTGCAAGCTAATTTCACAAGCGGGAAAAAAATGTTGTATTCCTTTTTCGTTGAGGTAGAATTACGCACGGTTGGACAGCTACAGATCTTGAAATCAACAGGTCGTGCCGGGGCAATAAGAAAAACATCCCTCCTGAAAATGCGCAGGATTGTGCTGTTTTTAGATTGTCCCATATGTATCCAATAGGAGGATAATATGTTGAAAAGCGAAATGTTTGGAAAGATGTTCCTGCTGGCTGTTATATGTTGTTTTTTGCTGATCGGTTGTGGAAAAAAGACCCCGCCGCCCACTATAACAAAGGCGACTGAAGGTCTGGGACCTGTGGAATCCCTGGATACGGCGGCAACGGATGAGTCCGCCACCGTGGAAGGGAGAACTTCCGCCCCTATGCTACCGGTTTATTTTGCCTTTGACTCGTCAATGGTTGCGGGGGATCAGGTTGGTCGTCTTGAAAAAAATGCGGATTTTTTGAAAGACCATCCACAAACCAAGGTTCGTATTGAGGGCAATTGCGATCCCCGAGGCACTAGGGAGTATAATCTTGCCCTTGGCGAGAGAAGGGCGCTGAGTGCGCAAAAATACCTGGTAAATTTAGGGGTGAGCGGCGCGAATTTGACAACGGTTAGTTGGGGGGAAGAGAAGCTGCTTCTGTTTGGGCACGATGAATTATCCTGGGCCCAGGATCGCCGTGATGATTTTGTTATTGTGAAGTAAGGAATAGAGATTAAATAACGTGGACAATATCGTGCTCAGCTTTAAGTCAGGTTTGATCGATCTGATTGAACGAAACCGCAGACGTAGCAGGGCTACGATGAGGATTTCGTGATTGAAGAGCGGTCAAAGATGGCCTGAAGATGAGATGCGAGATGTTCGAGTTATTTAATTTCTATTCCTAAACGGGCTGTAAAGTTTATTGCCTTGACCGGATGGAAGGAAGATCTTTCCATCCGGTTTGTTCATTTTGGGTTTCAAAACAAGGGGGCATTTACTTTTCTCCCTTTAGGGTTCGGTCAAAAATAACTTTGTAGAGATGAGTGGACAATGTGATATAGATTTATAGTCGATCTGATTGAATGAAACCGCAGGCGTAGCAGGGCTACGTCGAGGATTTCATGATTGAGGATCGGCTGAAGATATGTTGCAGTGTCAACGCAGAATGCGAAGTTATTTTTGACCGAACCCTGAGCGAGGCCCTTAACGTATTGTGTTTTTTTCCGCCTTGTTTGGTGGTGTTGTTAAATCTTAATACATGAGGAGTTTGTGATGAAACGTTTCTTTGGTTGTACCGGTGTGCTGATGGTGGTTGTTTTCTGTGCAGTGTCTATTTCTACTGCCGGTATGGCCCACGCGGCCGATTCGAAAATCGGTGTTATCAATATGAAAAAAGTGTTGGCAAACTCCACGGCGGGACAAAAAGCACAAAAAGTGCTGGAAAAGAAAATGAATCAACTTCGGACTAAGTTCAAAAAGGATGAGGATGCCTTATTGGCCTTGCAGAAAGAGATCCAAAAAAAGAGTTCAGCTTGGAGTGATCAGGTAAAACAGCAAAAAGCGATAGAATTTCAAAAGAAACGTCGGGACCTTGGGGCCAAACAGGAAGATGCCAATCTTGAACTGAAACAGCTCCGGGAAAAATATCTGACCCCTATCTTGAAAAAACTGGAGCAGGTGGTCAAAGCAGAGGCAAAAAAAGGAGGTTATACCGTCGTGTTTCCCAATACGGCAGTGCTGTACAGAGATAAGAGTGCGGATATGACATCCATAATAACCAACGCCTTGAACAAGGCGATGAAAAAATAGTGCCGCTTCCGTCAATATTTTGTCGTGAATCCTCTAGAGTTCGTTGTCCTGACACCGAAGAGCAATTGCGGCCGGTGCGGGCATCCAACCTGTCTGGCCTTCGCCGTTGCCGTGACCAAGGGCGGTGCCGCCGCCACTGGTTGCCCTTTTGTGGATCCGAAAAGTCTTCCTGCTGAATTTGTGCAGGAAGGGAACATGGAAGGGTTGCAGGCGGTTGACCGGGGACAGGAAGAGCGGGACATGGCCCTGGTCGCCCATCTTAAGTCCAAGGTGCAGGGGCTGGATTTTTCTCGGCTTGCCGTCCGCCTCGGCGCGGAATGGATACCGGATTGTCCGGATGAACTCCGTTTTTCCTATCTTGGGCGACCGGTAGTCCTTGGTCGTACGCATCTTCAGGTTGATGGCCGGCAACTGGTTGATCCCAGAGACCAGATTCTCATCTATAACTATGTTGCCTTTGGCGGCGGGGATCCTCCACAGGGTATCTGGGTCGGCATGGAAAGTCTGCCCAATTCCATTTCCAAGGTGCGGACGCTGGCTACCTATTGCGAGCAGCGTATTAGTACTCATTTTTGTGGACGGCCGAAGGTGCTGGAAGAACTGTGCCGGCAGGTAGGGGGGGATTTGGGACCATCGGAACAAAGTGCTGATGTGGGAATGATTATCCCGGTGCTTCCCTTTGTGCCTCTTTATCTCCTCTTTTGGGATGAGGATCCTGAGGATGGCTTTGACGCCAGGGTCAAGGTATTGTTTGACCAGGAGGTGATGGATTTTCTCGATCTTGAATCCCTGGTTTTTGCAGCAGAACGACTGGCTGATCGGCTGGCGGAATTAGAGAGTTCCTGCCCAAAAATGGTCTTTTCGCCCGATCTCCCGGAGTCTTGCAGATAAGCAAGCGCAGTGGAGACTTCGGGCTCGCTTACCCCGTCATGTTCAAAAAAATAGTGCTTGGAACCATGCTGAGGGTGTGGTGCCCGTATGGGCCGTGGGCCGATCCCGAAACACTGCTCCTGGTGAATTATTATTATTTTTTTAGCATTCCTTTACCTCGAACTCCTCGTTTCCGGACTGATACTCAAGAGCAATGAATAGTAAACATCTGCAGCAGATTCCCCCTCTTTTTCAGGATGTCAATATCCTGGTGATCGGGGATGTTATTGTTGATCAATTTATATGGGGTTCCGTTTCCAGGATTTCTCCAGAGGCCCCGGTCCCCGTGGTCAATGTGGGAAAGGAAGAACTGCTTCTCGGCGGCAGTGCCAATGTCCTGCGCAATATCGCCTCTCTTGGCGGCAGAGGGGCCCTGTGCGGCATGATCGGCGCAGACTCCATGGGTGGTGAGCTTCTTCGTCTCATGGAGGAACTCCCTGCATCCACAGACGGTCTGATTGCCTCCCGCCGTCCGACCACGGTGAAAACCAGGGTCGTTGCCCAGGGACAACAGGTGGTGCGTTTTGATCGCGAAGAAACCGGTGTCCCGTCCCGCCTGACCTTGCAGAAATTGTTGAACTATCTTGAAGAGCACCTTGTCGATTTTGACGCGGTTATTGTCTCTGATTATGCCAAGGGCATGATCAATGAGGATCTGATGATCCGAGTTCATTCCCTGATGGCGGATATTCGCCGGGAGCAGCAGCGACCCTTTCCATTGATTGTCGATCCCAAGCCGTCGAATGTGCATCGGTTTGTCGGGGCAACCATCATAACGCCCAATCATCATGAGGCGGAGATCATAAGCGGCATGGCCATTACGGATGCGCAAAGTGTTTCGGCAGCCGCCAGGCAGATTCGCGAACAGATTGACTGTTCCTCCGTTCTTGTTACCCGGGGTGAAGCAGGCATGGCCCTCTGGCAGGAAGATGAAACACTGGTAACCATTCCAACCACCGCCAGAGAGGTCTATGATGTCACCGGAGCCGGAGATACGGTGGCCGCCACCCTTGCCCTGGGTCTTGCCGCCGGCTGTTCAACACAAGATGCTGCCGTGCTGGCCAATTATGCGGCCGGTATTGTTGTCGGCAAGGTGGGGACGGCTTGTGTCGACCGCCGGGAACTGCAGGCAACTCTGGCGGGCTTGGATTGATTTTTTTTATATGCTACCTTATAGTCGAAAACATTTTTTTTCATGTAAGGAAAAAACCTTTGTCGCGACTACCCTTGGGATAACAAAGGCCGTTCACCTTTTCTGATTTTCTGAAAATAACTCGCAACAACGTGTTGTTTGAGTATTATTTTATAATTTTTGATTGATTACCACGGAGTTGTTGTATGCGGCCACGAAGTATGACGGGATTCGGACGGGGTGAAGCCTCTGTCGATGGGCGGACATGGACGGTGGAAATAAAAACGGTTAATCATCGGTTTTTAGATCAGCGTGTTGTTCTGCCTCGGGGTGTTAGCGGTCTGGAAGAGAAGGTGAGGAAAATGATTGCCACCCGTCTTGATCGGGGCCGCGTGGAGGTGAATATCGTACTGCAGGGCGATACGTCGGCGGGCGTTCTGTTGCAGGTCAATATGGATCTTGCCCGACAATATCACCGCTGCCTTGAGGAGGTCAAAAGCACCTTGGAGCTGGGAGGTGAGGTTACCATTGCTGATATGCTTGGTTTGCGTGACCTGATAAGCCACCAGGAAGAGGGGCTTGATCTGGAGAAGGAATGGATTGTTCTGAAGAAAGCGCTTACCCCGGCCCTTGACGAGTGTGATCGGATGCGGGAACAGGAAGGACAGGCGTTGAAACAGGATCTGCGCAAGCGTTTGCAGGCCTTTGCCCGGCTGGTGCACATCATAGAAGGCGATGTTCCGGATATTGTTCAAGGCCGCACGTTGGAGTTGAAGGCACGGATTGAAAAACTGCTGACCGAAGTCGATCTCGATCCGGCCCGCCTGGCCCAGGAGGCTGCATTTATGGCGGATAAAGCGGATGTGACCGAGGAAATCGTCCGCCTGCGCAGTCATATAGATCAGTTTGAGACGTTTTTAGACAGCGATGAACCTGTCGGCCGGAGGTTGGATTTTCTGCTTCAGGAATTTTTACGGGAAGTCAATACCCTGGCCTCTAAAATCAGTAACGGTACCATTGCCCATCTCGGGGTGGAGATGAAAAATGAAATAGAAAAACTTCGGGAACAGGTTCAGAATATTGAATAGGCCGTAATGGACGGCAAAATCGGGTTGTGTTTTTTGCGACCATTATTAGCCCGCATATTTCACAAGCGATCTGCTGCAAGGCCTGAAAACACCATGCTTGCTGTGTCACAGAGAAAAAAGGGCTCCTCGAAATATTTCAATATGTCTGCGGCCCTTTTTACGCTGTTCCTTGCATCCATGGCATTTTCAGACCTTTCGCGACGACCTTTGTGAAATATGCGGGCTAGAAGAACCTTTTTAGGAGGATAAATTATGAAATTATTTGCCGCTATACTGATGAGTTGTCTTTTGGTAGCCTCTTCCGCCCTTGCGGACGACGGCCTTGTTCGTCTGCAGAGCAAGGATAGTGTGAAAATTACCGCCCAGCATCTTGAAAAGGTGTTGCAGGCAAAGGGTCTACATATTTTTGCCCGCATCGATCATCAGAAGGGGGCGATTTCGGTGGGAAAGAAACTTCGGCCCACGGAGGTCTTTATCTTTGGCAACCCCAAGGCCGGGACTCCTCTTATGCAGTGTAAACAGACCATTGCCATCGATCTGCCGCAAAAGATGCAGATCTACGAGGATGAGCAGGGCAAAACCTGGATTGTGTATAATGATCCCGCCTATCTGGCATCACGGCACGGCCTTGGCGATTGTGGGGCCAAGGTTATTAAAAAAATCACCGGTATCCTGACAGCGGTTTCATCTGCGGCGGCCGGGAAATAATATATTAGATATGGAAACCAGGCTTATCAATGTTGGTTTCGGCAATGCGGTTAAGGTGAACCGTATCCTGGCCGTGGTCAACCCTGGTTCGTCACCGATCAGAAAACTCAAAGACGAGGCGCGTCGGGAAAAAAAATTGATCGACGTGACTGAAGGGCGGCGAACCAGGGCGATTTTACTTCTTGATTCAGGGCATCTGGTCCTGTCATCGGTGCAGCCGGAAACCATTTCCCAAAGGCTGGCGCAGATGGAAGAAGAGCAGCGTAATCCTGCATCCCTGCTTTTGCGGAGAGGAGAGGACAATGGCTAAAGGGATACTGTTTGTGCTGTCTGCGCCTTCCGGCTGCGGAAAAACCACGTTACTGAAAAGAGTAATGGCCGATCTTCCGGGTCTGGTTTTCTCTATTTCGCATACCACTCGCGCACCGAGAAGAGGTGAGCAAAACGGGCGTGATTATTTTTTCGTTAACCGGAAGGAATTTTCTGCTATCCGGGACCGTCAGCCGTCCGGTTTCCTGGAATGGGCCGAGGTGCACGGCAATCTTTACGGGACAAGCAGGGTGGAAGTCGAACGTCTACAGGCTGCCGGGCTTGACGTGATCCTGGATATTGATGTTCAGGGGGCGGCCCAGGTACGGGCGGCTGCGGATCCGGTGACGATTTTCATTGCACCGCCTTCAATTGAGGAACTTGGTCGTCGTCTTCGCGGGCGCGGCACGGAAGATGAGAAAACCATTGCCCTGCGGCTGGCCGGCGTGCACAGGGAGATGCAGTCTGCAGGTGTATATGACTATTTTATTGTCAATGATGACCTTGATGAGGCCCTCGAGAGTCTTCGTTGCGTGTTGATCGGCGAGCGATTGCGGAGAAGAAGAAATCGTGCCGGGAAAACGATTGAACTCTCACTTGACACGTCTGGGAGTTCGGTGTGAAACCTGACAGAGTGCGGAAGAAAAAAGCGCCTGGCAAGGACGGTGGCCAAAAAGAAGCGCAAACGGATACTGATGATCTGATATGGGGGGTCAATGCAGTTCGGGAGGCCCTGGAAACCAAGAGTCTTGGCGAGCTTGCCGTGCAGAAGGGCAAGGGCGGCCCACGGATTCAGGAGATTGTTGATCGGGCAAGAGAGCAAGGGTTACGGGTGCGATTTGTGGAATCCGCCCGTTTGGGTGTTCCGTCCGGTGTTCGGCATCAGGGAGTGGTTGGTCGCCGGAGCGCCGTTGTTTTTCTTTCCCTTAACCGGCTGCTTGACCGCATTTCCCGCGAACCGGACGAGGTTTCCAGGCTGCTGATTCTTGATTGCATTCAAGACCCTGGAAATTTAGGGTCTATCCTGCGTTCGGCCCTGGCCGCCGGTTTTCGGTATGTTATCGTACCGCGTGAGAGGAGCGCGCCCATCTCCGGAACTGTGGCCCGTACCTCGGCCGGCGCCGTGGCCCATCTCCAGCTTTGTCGGGTGGGAAATCTTGTGAAAGCCATGAAGTCAATAAAAGAACGGGGTTTCTGGGTGTATGGAGCCGTATTATCAGGCGATGCCGCCTCCATTTACGAGACGAATTTTTCCGGGAAGGTTGCTCTGGTTGTCGGCAGTGAGGGGAAGGGAATTCGACCGTTGGTGCAACAACACTGTGACCACCTGATCACCATCCCCATGCAGTCTGATTTTGATTCGTTAAACGTTTCTGCGGCTGCAGCAATTATTATGTTTGAGATGGTGCGTGACCGTAACTGGTCACAGGATATGTAATTATTTGTCCATAATTGTAGCGTGTTACCTCGTTAGCCACTGAATGCTGCAAGATTATTGCTCATGCTGTAGGGGCGAATTTATTCGCCTAAAACAGGTGACAATGCAAAAGGAAGAACCATAATTCAGGCGACTGAAGTCGCCTTTACCGAATCGGCTTATAAGGATCAAGAGCCGTAGGGTAATCAGGAAACATTTTTGTTCCCCAGCAGGTTGCTGCGGGTGTAGTTCATTATTTTTTTCCTTTCATCTGTGCCTGCAGCAGATCACCCAGGGTGCCCATGGATTTAGGCGTCTGGTTGGCCGGTGGCGGAGTATAGTTGTTCTCGTCCTTTCCCCCTTCTTCCGTATAATCCTCGGGCAGCAGTGAAATGCGCCTTTTTTCCAGATCAACGGAGTCGATCTTGACGGTTAACGGCTGCCCGACTTCCAGAACCTCACGGGGATGATTGATACGGCGACCTGAGCCAAGTTTTGAGATGTGGAGCAACCCGTCCACACCTGGTTCCAGGGTGATAAAGGCGCCAAAGGCGGCCAGCCGGGACACGATTGCCTGATGGACGGAGCCGGAGGGATACTTTTCAAAGGCACCGGTCCAAGGATTTTCCGTGGTTTCTCGCAGGCTCAGTGAGATGCGGTTATTGTCCCAATCCAGTTTCTTGATGGCCACCTCAACCTGCTGACCTCGACTGAGGATGTCTTCGACCTTTTCGGTCTGCCCCCATGCCAACTCCGAGATCGGGATCAAGCCATCGATGCCGCCAAGATCCACAAAGGCTCCGAATTCGCGAATAGACGTCACTGTGCCGCTGACCCGCATTCCCTCCTCCAGGGTCTGCTGTAATTCCTGCCGCTGTTCCTCTCGTTCCTCTTCCAGTACGGCCCTGGACGAGAGAATGATATTACGGCCGTTACTGCTGAATTCCGTGACCTTAAAGGGCATGGTTCGTTCAATATATTCATCGGGATCATCGATCCGTCGAATATCCATCTGCGAGTAGGGACAAAAGGCGCGAACTCCGGCAACTTGAATTTCGAAGCCGCCTTTTATTTCCCCTGCGACTTTTCCTTCTACCGGGATACCGGCATGGAAGGCGTCCTCCAGTTCCTGCAATGATGCCCGGCCGGATCCGAGCCGGGTAGTAAAGATCATTTCGCCGCTGCGGCGGGCAACGAAAAATGCCTTGATCTTGTCTCCCGGTTGAACCGTGCAGTTGCCCTCATTGTCTTGAAATTCAGATGCTCTGACGATGCCCTCGCTTTTGCCGCCTATATCAAGAAAGATATTTTCTCCGCTCAGACCGGCAACTACAGCTTCAATGCGATCGCCTGGTTGCAGGCGTTGACGGGAGATGGACTTTTTCTGAAACAGGTCTTCAAAGGATTCTGCAGTCATGTTTTTTGTGAAATAAAAGTTTTTGTTGAGGTAATTTTTTATATTTTGGGTTTCGTACCCAGCCCCTTGGGGGTGTAGAACATTTTTGATACCCCGTCCGCTTGCAGCGGGGTGATGTATTGCCCTTTTGTCTTCACCGTTGGAGCAAACCCTAAGGGGACTCATCATCAATGACAAGCCGTTTGCCGACGATAATCCGCTCCCAGCTCAAATCCGACGTTTCAAAGAGGATGAAACCCGGCAACTCGTCTTTTCCGAGCAGATCGCCTGGATTGAGTACCAGGCAGTCACCAATTGTCCGAGCCCCGCTTTCATGGTTGTGTCCACAACAGACCATATCATATTGACCGCCGGCTGCAAGGCCGAAAGCAAGCTCGGGATAATGATGACACCCTATACGGAGACCATCCGCCTCAATATTCATGGCAATGCCGTGGTGGGTGATGCGCTCAAACACGCTGCCGCACCGGGAGGAGATCAGGTGTTGGTCACCGGCATTGTTTCCGTAAATCAAATGAATATCGCCGCAAAATCTGTTCAGGTAGGCAAGCATGAACGGAGAGATCAGGTCGCCGCAATGAAGCAGGATTTTCGCTCCGGCTTTGTTGGCATGGACAACGGCCCGGGCCAGGTTGGGTATATGGTCGTGACTGTCGGAGAGGATGGCAATCTTCATACTCTTTTTACTGAGGAGCGTCGGCTGTCGTACGGTCTTTCCTCATGTTAACGGCCAGGGCAAGACAATGGGTGGCGTTGCTATACATGAGATGCTTTGTGCACAGATCATTGATAAAAGCGGTTAACTGCGCTTCTTTAATCGTCTTGAATCGTTGCAGCAACTTTTTTTTTGCTATCGGCTGTTCGCATGCGAGATAGATATCGCGGGACAACCCTTTGAGCCGGTGGTGCAGGGTCGGCTGATTCGGTCGTTCCTGCCGTATCAGGAGAAAAGATCCGCCATCCCGCATGGCAAGGGCCGGTTGCGTAGGGTTTTTTCGATTGGCATGAAAGGCGGCCCAGGCGACCATGGCCTGCCGAACCGGATGCCAGCGTTTGCGTTGAATGACACGGTCACCACGGTATGCTTTGACCGGCAGGTCAAGCTTGTTCAGTATGTTTTCCGGAAAGAGCAGCCGGTTGTTCGGGTGCGTGGTGACGGCCTTGATGCCATAGTCTTGCGGGTGGCTGCTTACCGGTGAACCGTCCCCTAAGAAGAAGGTGGCCGCCTGCAGAGGACGGTAGGGAAGGACGTCGGCAAGGATCGCCAATGTTTGTCGGGCATCTTCTTTGGTTGATCCCGGAAATTCCAGGATGAGGTTTCCTTCCAGGGTGATGCCGAATGCAGCGGCCATTTTCATGGCATGAATGTTGTCAATGGTGGTGGTTCCCTTGCACATCTGCTGCAGTAAGCGGTCACAGAGTGCTTCAATGCCGACTTGGATAACCCGCAGGCCGCCTTGCCGGTAGACCCGACATTCCTCCACTGTCTTTGGGATGCGTATCTCGGCAAAAAAGCGCAGGTCGATGGTATCGGCTGCCGTTCGGTGAAAAAAAGACCGGGCCTTCTTTGGGGGCAGGGCATTGTCGGTGAAGAAAAAATCAAGGCATTGATGACGGTCGACAAGCTCGGTAACCTCGGCATATACCTTGTGGTGATTTTTATAACGATAACCGCACCATTGGAGATTGAGATTACAGAAACTGCATTTGTTCCACCAGCAGCCTCTGGAGAATTCGATGGGCAGTTCCGGGATAAATGAGAGGCCAAGAGCGACCATTTCCTGAAAATAATGGGAGTATTCAGGGGTGGGTAACCGGTTGAGATTTCTTTGCTCGCGGTTTTGTCCGCATCCCTGTGGGCTATGTTGAATCCGGCCGAAAGAAGATCGTTGCATTACATTGGCCGGCAGAGGAGCTTTGCTGCGGAGGTGGCGGACCAGGTCGGCAAGGGGTTGCTCTCCTTCACCGGTAACCAGATATTCTACCTGAGAAAAAGCATCGAGCAGACCTGTGCCGACAGCCGAAGTGCAGGTGGACCCTCCGAAAACTATGGGCAGGGCGGGGTACAATTTTTTGATTCTTTTTGCGCAGTAAAGAGAAGGAACAAGCTGACTGAAACAGATGGAAAATCCCAGCAGGTCACAGTCGGAAAAATCCTGCTGATCAAGCCAGTGTGTAAAATGATTGGTAAGCTGGTCCGTTAGTTGCTCGAACCGGTCATCAAGTTCCGGCAGTTCCCGGTAAAAGAGTTTTTTTGCTTGGGGCCGGTTGCCGGGGAACAGCAGGGCGCTGTAGAGCGCCTCTCCCGCCCAGGGATTATTCGAGACCATCCTGTAGCTCTCAAAGCCGATGGCATTGGCGGCCGAGAGATAGGGGTGGAGACAGGTGAGGTGAATATCATCGGACTGCCGGTCAAGGTAGGCGGTAAGCGCACCCAGTTGAATGGAAGGACGATAAAAAATCGTCCACGGCATGGAGATCAGGGTGACGTGCATGGGACTGGTGCTACTGATGCAGAATCTCCGTATCCGGCGGCAGATTCAGATGAAGAATCGCCTGGATCGCATTGCTGTCTTTACTATCAATCGTATTCGTTTCAATATTGCTGAAGTTAAGCTCGGTGACGGATGCAAAGGGATCTTCAAGGACCAGATGACGGATCAGGTAGTGGTTGTCAAACCAGATCTGGACGGCCTGGATTTGGGGATGGGGCTTCCTGGGAATGAGTCGAAGCGTGTGCAGAGTCGCTCCTGCAACGTTGAATGCATAGCGGCTATCCGGTGTTTGCGGGATGAAATCATCATCAAGATTTCTTTTGCCGGAGAAAAAGGAATAGGTGATATCATTGTTAAGCTGCTCCGCAGAGGTAACGAGCAGTTGATGGTCTTTTGGGGTATAAATGGTGAGGTCTTTGCCGTCATTGAGGATGACTTGCGGGTCGGGCTCGGTGTAGTTCCAGCGCATGATGCCCTCCTTGCCGTTGTTGCCGGTGCGGAGAAATACGGCTGTTCCTGCACCTTTTCGTGTACGCATCTGCGTACGGGTCACCTGGGTGAAATCAAATCGAAGACTGTGGAGGCCCCGGTACACCTGCTGTAGTTTGGCGAGATCCTGCTGTGGGGTACTGGTTGCAGCCCGTGCTGTTCCAACAGGCGGAACGCAGCCGAGAAGGACAACGGC
>WGCP01000251.1 GCA_015493715.1 Desulfobulbaceae bacterium | reverse complement strand
TCTGCCTGGGCAATTCCAACAAAACCCAGCTTAAGGGATGAGGCAAAATTTATGCGGATACATCTTTGACCAACGAGGAGAAGCAACAGGCAGCAGACAAATATCATGAAAAATGTTTTCATATTCTGATTTTCTCGTTGAGCTGCAGGCTTATTCTGAACATTGAACCTGCCGGGAACCTTCCGTATCTATCTATTTTGTTCAACTATTTACACCACTTTCAGATATTACGATACCATCAGCGCAAAAAAATTTGCAATTGATTTTTTCATACCACCATTTTCCATGCATTGCCTGAATGAATGGCTGCATCCCGGCAGCAGTTGAAAACGATATTCAGTACTAACCCCTGTACTATCCGCCACGCTCTGCATGGCATCTATCCACCGTTGTCCACGTTCTATGCGGGTAGTACCCTGCCTGGCATCAAGTTTTGCTGTTCTACGTAGGTGATAATCGGACCAGTTATCTTCGTCGCCGACAAGGACACAGGTAGGAACCCTGACGATTGCATTTAGATCAAAGCTGAGATCATCGCAATCGGGATGAGGACGGACTCCCCAGGGAAAGCGCAAACGGGAATCGGGAAAAGTGTACCACCCTGCGGCGGCGATGCACAGGCGGATAATCCTGTTTGGATAGGCCATCATATAGCGGTGGGCAAACTGCGCTCCCCCGGAATAGCCGAAGAGATAGAATTGAGGTATCCGGCGTTGCAGCTGTTTTTCCACCTCCAACAGAATGTTGTTAAGGGTAATATCAGCGCGCCTGCCGCGAATGCCGAGACGCTGGTAACCCTTGTAATGGATAGTGTCAAAAAGAGGCGCGATCAAGAGGAAATCATATTGATCGGCAAATGGAGCAAATAGCTGTATCTGTTCTTCAGCGTTTCGGGCTATGCCGTGAACAGTGACCAGAACTTTTGTTTGGGAGGATATTCCCTTTTGGGGCACATAAACAAAGTATGTACTCAGGCCATCTGCGCCGAGAATTCGGCTATGGAACTTTCCAGGGAGGAGTTTCCCTTTGCTCCGGGCGCAATATTTCTGCGGATCTCGGTCAACACGGGCATCCGTTTGTTCAACTTCAATGGTTCCATTTCCCATCCTCCATATGAGGTCAGCGAGTCGCTGATGGCGGCGTTCATGGGTCACCATAATAACGGTTCCGTGATATGAACGCATTATCCGGTCGATAATGCGAGCGGATGCCCTGTCGAGATGAACCCCCGCCTCATCCAGCAACAAGATACGCGGATTACCTAATAAGGCCCGGGCAAGAGCGATACGCTGCCGCTGACCAAGGGATAAATTCATGCCGTCCTCTATGATTTTCCGTTTTCCCTTACCGGATAATTCTTTGCTTATATCGTCCAGCTCGCACAACTCTTCCACCTCCCTGATCGCCTCATCGGATGCGTCCGGACAGCGATATTTCAGATTCTTTTTCAGTGTTCCGCGCAGCAGGGGGAGATCCGGACTTACCATGCCGACAGCATTCCGAAGTGAGTCCAGAGAACACTGGTGTATATCGTGGCCGTCAATACGGATAACACCGCTATCCGGATCAATTAATCGGGCGGCAAGCCAAAGCAGAGTCGATTTGCCGCATCCATTTGGTCCGACCACGGCAATGCGCATTCCCGGTTCGGCCACAACGGATATGGATCGCAGGGTCTCTCCATAGGAAACATTCTCGAATTCCAACTTCCCTTTCCCGGAGGGTAGAGGTACGGGATTATCCGTTTCCCGGACCAAATCTTTTTTTGCCAGAAATTGTAAAATTTTTCCCCGGGCTATCTCAGCATCCTGTCGATATTCCTGCACCCGGCCAAGATCCCGAAGCGAGGACACCAAAAGATGCACTACCGTCATGGCCGCGACAACATTACCGGCGTTCACCCGGCCCCGGGTAATTTCCGAAGCCCCAAGCAGCAGAATAATTCCTGTGGAGAGTATTTTCGTCGCCTGCAAAATTGCTCGTAGCCAGCCGATCTTCCGCGCCCGTTCGACCATGGCATGGGAGAGGCGTTCACTTTGTCTGTACAACCGTTTCTTTTCTCTATCGGACTGATTAAATATCTGCACGACGGCAATGGCTCCGACCTTTTCATTGACGTTGGCCGCGAGATAGGAACGTCTGCGTCTGCCTTCCTTGGCTGCTTTCCGGAGTTGACCGCTGACCTGAAAGACAAATATTGCAGCCAGGCCGATCATCAGGGCTGCGCCGACAGAGAGAACCGGATCAATAAATGCCAAGACACTCAGGGAGCCTACAGCGGTAATACTTGCCACCATGAGCCGTGACAGTCCCAGGCTGATCCAGCGTTTGAGTGAACCCAGATCACCAACAAAACGCAGGACCACTGCGCCCCGGCTTCGCCTCTGTAACGAGCGCGGCGCCATTTTGCTCAGATGATCAAACAACGCCACCCTGACTGCATGGGAATAATCCTGGCCTACCATTTCCGACAGGATACGTTCAAACATCCGAAAACCACCGCTGACAAGAGCGACAACGACAAACCCCGCCCCGATCAGAGCCATTTCCTTAGATCCATGGGGACCGTGATGATGAATTAATACTCTGAAGGTACGACGCACAAGAAGCGCCGTCGCCAAGGCTACTCCCGCCTGACCGAACCCGATGCCGACCAGTTTGCAGAAATGGCTGCGTCGCCTGGAACCGGCAAAGACCGATGGTATGCTGCTCATGACTGCGCTCCAACAGGTGCTTGCTGTGCGCCGTATTCAGAAAACATGGGAGGCCGGGTTAAACAGGGCAGCAACGCACCATTCAAAAAATCATCCCGGCTGAAAACACGGAGACCGGTCGCTTTTTCAGCCTCCAGGGCCGCCAGGGGCGAGCAGGCCAGCTTTCCGCCAAGGGCATGAACGTTAAAGCCATGCTGATGTAGCTCCATGACCCCCTGCGCCGCCCCCATAGCATCACCTGTGACAAAGACCACCCCGTCGATATTCTGCTGAAAAGTTGCACTGGTACACAGGCTGTTCACTTCAGACTGATAGAGATTTCCCGCGATCTCAAGCACTATGACTCCCACATCTGCGGACAGGAGGTGCGTGAGCAGATCATAAAATATTTTCTCTATTTTTTCCGGTTCCATACCATGGGTTGAAACCACCCCCGCATCGATAAGATCACAGACTGCATCAGCGCCGGCATCTTGAAACAGCCAGTAATTCCTGCCGGTTCCGGACCCGGTTATCTTTGCCGCTCCCACGGATATACCTGCGTTGACAAATCCCTTTATTATCGAAGCCGTGGTCATGTTCTTCCCCGTATGCATGGAAGTGCCCATAACAGCAATGATAGAGGGCCTGCTGCAGACTGATTTCCCCGGCGCCAAGGCAAACCGGCTGATGTTAAGGGGCGTTCCGCAACTGTCGCATATCAGGCCGAGCGGTGTAAGGGTGGTTGGCGGTCGCATTCGAAGGTGACGACCGGTTACTCGGGCGGCTATACCACATGATGCCGCCAGATGACACGACTCGAGTCGCTCCGGCACCAGCGCCTCAAATTCGTTGACGGAACAACGATTGCCGTATACCGCAACTATCCTGTCCCTGTACAGGAGGTGGGCTCTGCGGCCATCCATTAATTCCAAACAGGTATGCTGGCCCAGTTCGTCAACCGTGCACAGCACCAGATCACCGGGATTGGGTTTTACCTGATCGGTGGCAAGCAACGCCGCCCTGTTCCATTGCACTCTGCGGGTGGCATAGGTTTTTTTTACGGCATCCGCCCAGCCCTTTTCCAGGGTTTTGATTGTGGTGGTCATGATATTTCTCCGATAAAAATGTTTAGGTTAAAGAGGTTCATTCCTGCTGATCAAATCGCATCATCAGTGAGCAATGGCCGTCTGAGGAGTGTTTTGTGCAAAATCATGGCCTGGAAAACACAAAGCCAGATAGGTCATTATTGCCGGGTCAGCCAACTCTTCCCGTCGCAGCACAGGGATTTTGAGTTGTTTTTCCAGGATTGCAACGACTGGTGGGGATTGGGTAAAAACACCGGAAATGGCCAAGGGCTCGATGTTGTTTTTCCGCAACCATTGCACTCCTCCCCGGGCCGCCATCGCCCCACTGGACGCGAACATGATCCCATCGACAAGAGAGCGGTATCGGGACGATGACAAAAGAGTTGCTGTTTCCTCTTCGTACAGGCCATCGGCGATTTCAAGCACAATGACATCAGCGCCGGCAACGGTCAGACAGGAGATCAGTGTATCGAGAATTTTGATCAACTCATTTTTCGAAAGTAGATAGGTGGCGGGATAACCGGCATCAACAAAATCAAGCGCCAAAGCGGCGCCGCAATCTTTCATAAACCACAGATCGCCACCTGCTCCGGTGCCGGTTACTTTCGCTGCTCCCACCTTGAGTCCATATCGGCTCAGTCCCCTGATAAGAGAGGCCACAGTCGTGGTCTTTCCGGCATTCATGCTGGTTCCGGCAACAGCCAGGGTCAAAGGGCGCTCCGGAACAGACGCCGGTTTTCTCATGGCATATTTCCCGACATTGATTGTCACTCCGGCGCTGTCAGTCAGAATCCCGATGGGCTCTATCAGTGTGGGCATCTTCATTTTGTTGTTCCGGGTAAACATCCTGGAAGCGATTCCGCCTGCGGCAACAAGATGACAGGGAGAGAGATCTTCGGGAACCATGGCCCCGAACTGATCCGGCGCATACCGGTTGCCATAGGCAACAACTATCTCATCGCCAGGAAATAATGCAGATTTTCTTCCGTTTGCCAGTTCGATTCGGTGATGTTGACCGATCTTACGGACCCGGGCGAGAACCAGATCACCATTTGCAGGTTTTCTTCCTTTTTTACAAAAACAACATTCAGTGAAATCAACCCTCCTGGTCGTAAATGCAGCCTTGACCTTTTCATGGTTCTTCCACAAAGATAGTGTATTGTTTTCTTCATAAGCAATCATGTCTCTTCTCCTGTGCAATTGTTTTCTATCTATCTGTTTTTCTGCAGATAGATTTTCGTTATTTGTTCATCTGATGCAGTATTTTGTTCATCAGCCCGGAGCTTCGGACTCGTTCATAGGGTGAGTTCGGATTCTCCACCGCGTCACGGCAAATTTGCTATGCTCCGAGCCGACAAACAAATCTATGGTCCGTCTGTGTGAGGCGGTCTGATCTGATGAAGATGAAGCGCTGATGAACTGGTCCATCTTTTCATTCATAAAATTTGCCGCTGTTACCCTTCCAACGGGATTTTGGAAAAATTATTCCAACTTTTTTCAGACGAACGGGAGAATAAATAAGAACTATCTGTTTTCTCAGCTTATTTTAATTGCTCTACAGAGAGGGGGATTCACTGGTTGTGTGAATAATTCCAATGCAACAGGTGTGGTTCCTGATATGATATGAAGGGAGGAAGGATGAGAGGGAATGGATGGATCCGGACGGAGTCCTGTCTCCAACAAAAAGTTCAGGCAGTCTGATATTTTTCCATCAATCGTAACATGCGCCGGTGGTGCGAGCCCTGCCAGTAGGTCCGATCGCAGTCCGGACAACGCTTGAACCGGTGGTAATATTTTCTGGTTAAAGGTTCGAGCCGATCAAGAATCGATGATTTGTCAACCGGCTGTAAAAGAGCATTGCATTCCAGGCAGCGGCTGAAAGGTGCAAGATGCCGGTGAAGGCCGTATAGAGAAATAATTTCCGTCAACTGTTCTTCCGGCATTTCCGCCCGGACCAGGCGTCCCCAGGTAATACATTTTCTTTGCAGTAGATCACGATTGCGACTGAGCAGAATGCGTCCGTGCCGGGCAGAGGCAACGGCAAGCTCTTCCTCGGTCAATCGTGGATCATACCAGGTATCAATTCCGGCCATACGCAGCAGCCGGGCCAGCTTGCCCACATTGACATCGACTGAAAATGCAGCTTTTGCCAACGGCGTTGGACGCAGAAACGTCGGTTGGGTGACATCGACGCCGTCCGGAAATGAATGCAAGCTGATCTCCTCATCGGCGTGCGGGATATGCGAGAAGGAAAATTCTCTGTTGCCGCGTGTGATTGTCCAGACTTCGGTATGGGGAATATGCAGGGATTCGACAATATCCTTGATGGATGCCCGCCGGGTAAGTGGATAATGCACCCGTCCCTCATTTTGATATCGGCGGGGCACGAGCTGTTGCAGTGAAGCGTCAAAATGCAGGGTCAGCATGTTCTTTCTCCTGCCATGGGCAGATTCAGCGTAACTACTCACGGGGCAAGCAACAGACTTGAATCTAAAAGAAAAATTGTAAGCGGTCGCAGCAGGTGCGCCCCGTGATCGCTTACGCTTCAGCAGGTAAGATGAAAGCCTGCGGCCACTTTTTTTTGGGTATGGAACGAATTAAAGCTCTCCAAGGCTTGGGCGGTCGGTTGTTCAAGAAGAACGATGCCGCAACGCTTGAGAAATCGGCGCAACTCGGGATCGGCATGCATCAACCCGGGTTTCCCTTTTCCTAAAATAAGTATTTCCGGCTCGTCCCGCAAGAGATCTTCCACGTCCTCTCGCCCACAGACATGGCCACTTTTGCGCCACCAGTCGGCAAGCACGATACCGGCGGCGGTTATTTTCAAATCCTTGTCGTGCCAGATTCCATTAATACAAATTTTACCAAAACTATATCCGGTTATCATGGGTGATACCTGCATGTGGAGAAAATATACCGGCAACATATTCACCACAACGTGCCATAGCTATCCAAGGCAAACAGTCTGGAGGCGAATATATTGGCTCTCTCGTATAACGTATTGATTTTCTACGACAAAGGAAGATCCTTGGTATGCAGTCGAAAAATTAGATCAAGAATTTTGTTTACATTCCTGCCCGCGTTCTGCAATATATCACGTAGAGAAAAATTTCTCCACTCAGGGTCCGGAAAAAGAAATCTTGTCCTGGAATATATCGAATTCCGCCTTCCGACTCCTGAGGGCAGTTTTTGCATATACAGATAACAGCATGACTGGACTATATTTTCAGGTCACAGTCTCACCACAGCATACAAATAGCTCAAAACGACATCACGTCACGGGCTATCTTCAGATACAGGAATACGCATGCAGCCATTGCACCACATAGCCTGGCATCTTCCGGAAAATCTTGATTTTCAGAACCTGCAGCTCTCCCTGGCAGACAGGTTTGCCTTTAAACGTGAAACGGAAAATAAAAAGGTCTGCCGCTGGTATGATACCTTTGACTGGCGGCTTTTCCAATCAAACCATATATTGACCAGAGAGGGACAAGACTGGATCCTGCAGGACCTTGCCGGCAGAAGAGTCGACAAGTTACGCGGTGGTCGCAAAATATATCGATTTTCCAGAGACTTCCCTCAATCCTCTTTACGTGACACATTAACGCCAATCCTCTCCGTGCGTGCCCTGATTGAACTTGGCAGCGCCGATATATATACGCAGAGACTTAATATTCTCAATGGGGATAAAAAAACAGTCGCCCAGGTTGAGCTGAAAAAAATTACTCCCAAACATAATGATCGACAGCTGGCAACCATTCGTCTCCAGGAGGTCAGGGGATATGCTAACTGGTTGAAAAAAATTAAAAAGCACCTCCTTGCGTTGAACATTAGTGAACAGACGACACCTTCGGACATCCTCCTGTTTATTGCAGAAAGCAGCGGCCGTACCCCCTTGGACTACAGCTCAAAATATGATGTTCCCCTTGATCCCGAGATGACAAGCAGGGATGCGGCTGTGCGGATTTATCGTTTTCTGCTGGCCGCAATACGAAAAAATGAGCAGGGAGTCCTTGACGACATTGATTCGGAATTTCTGCACGATCTCCGGGTGGCCGTTCGGCGTACCCGATCGGCAATAACCCTGCTGAGGGGGGTGTTAAGCCCTGAAATAGAAGGACGTTTCAAAGAGGAGTTCAAATATATCGGCGCCATAACCGGTTCGGTTCGCGACCTTGATGTTTATCTGCTCAACAGGGATTCCTACGGCAAAAAGCTACCCGAACGGCTACGCTCAGGGCTGGATATTTTTTTTGATGATCTTGCCGAGCGCCGTCGTCGCGAACAGCGAAAAATGGTTCGTACCATGCGGGGACCGCGCTATCAGCGGATACTGGATGAATGGGAAAGTATTCTTTCTTCGGACGCCGAAACAGTGGCCGGGGAAAAGGAAACCATCCCCATCAGTGAACTTGCCGGGAAAATTATCCATAAACGATTTCGTAAAGTCCTGCGTGACGGCAAAAAAATACATGCCGACACGCAGGATGAGGAACTGCACCGGTTGCGTATCGAATGTAAGAAACTTCGTTACAGTCTTGAATTTTTTTCTTCCCTCTATGATCCAAAACGGATACAGCAATTTATCAGACAGCTTAAAATGCTGCAGGACAATCTTGGCGATTTTAACGACCTCTCCGTGCAGCAGCACATGCTTGCGGATCTTCTTTCCCATATCAGGCCGGGGACCGTCAAAGCCAGAGAACTAGCCGCCGCCATAGGCGGCCTGATGACCGGTCTTTTCCTGCGACACCAGGATGTACGCACCCGGTTTGAAAAAACGTTCGCCCATTTTTCCCGGGAAAAAAATCTTGCACTCTATCATGCGCTTTTCGGCTGATAAGGGACCAGGCGGCGGAAAAAATCACGCTCTATCAATCGTCAACAAACGGGGGGGGATATGGCTGTTATTGCCGTGTATAACATCAAGGGTGGAGTAGGTAAAACCGCAACCAGTGTCAACTTGGCCTATCTGTCCGCCGATTCAGGGAACAAAACCCTGCTCTGTGATATGGATCCACAGGGTTCTGCGAGCTATTATTTTCGGATCAAAGCGCCCAAAAAATTCAATGCCGACAAACTTCTTAAGGGCGGCAAGGCTGTTTTGAAAAATATCAGGGGTACCGATTATCCGAATCTCGACCTCCTCCCGGCCGACTTTACCTATCGGAATCTGGACCTGGCCCTGGATGATTGCAAGAAATCCACCAAACGAATCAGCACCATTCTCAAACCGCTGGTCAAGGAGTATGACACGATTTTTCTTGATTGCCCGCCAAATATCACCCTGCTTTCGGAAAATATTTTCAAGGCGGCTGATATCCTGCTGATTCCTTTTATCCCAACGACCCTGTCCCTGCTCTCTTTCCAGCAGCTTCTGAACTTTTTTAAAAAAACCGGCATTGACAGAAAGAAACTCTATGTCTTTTTTTCCATGGTTGAAAAGAGAAAAAGGATGCATCTTGATATGATGGCCAGGTTTCAGGGAAGAAAACGGGTTCTCAAACAGCCTGTTCCGTTTCTGGCCGATGTGGAAAAAATGGGTATATTTAGAAAACCGGTGCTGGAAATAGCGCCGAATTCACCAGCCGCCCGCAGCTACCGCCTCTTGTGGCGGGAAGTTGAAAAAATCGTGGCCCAAAAACAATAAACCAGTATGGCTGGGTCTGATTTTCAGACCAGGGCCACAACAGACGATGAAACTAAACGACCACCAGCTACAAGCTGGTGGGTTTAAAGCTCGGCGGGCTAAACCGCCGACTGAAAGCGAATGCGTCTGCAAGACGGTGGTTTTAAACCACAGGCTTAAAAAAAAACGGCTAAAGCCTGCCCAGCAACAATAAACCCGGAACAATATCACTTCATGGGCGATTTTCAGATAGAGGAGAAACAATGACAATCGGCAAGAAAAACCTGATCTGGATTGACTTGGAGATGACCGGCCTTGAGCCGATGACCGACCAAATTCTGGAAATAGCGACCATTGTCACCGGACCGCAACTGGACATTCTGGCCCAGGGACCGGTGCTGGCCATTTATCAACCGCAAGAAGTTCTTCAACAGATGGATGAATGGAATAGCAGCCACCACACCGCTTCAGGACTTCTAGAGCGTGTTCGCGCCTCCGCAATCGCGCCCGAGCAGGCCGAGGAAGAGACCCTGGCCTTTCTCCGGCAGTGGGTGACGCCGCAATCTTCGCCGATCTGCGGCAATTCCATCTGCCAGGACCGCCGTTTTCTTGCCCGCCTGATGCCGGAGCTTGAACGCTTTTTCCATTATCGCAATCTTGATGTTTCCACCATCAAAGAATTGGCCCTTAGATGGGCGCCTGAACGGATCAAAGGTTTTTCAAAAAAGAACAAACACCTGGCCCTGGATGACATCAAAGAATCTATTGAGGAATTACAGTATTATCGCAAGCATATACTGTCCATATAATTTTATCGCAAGGAGCCGTCATGGTAAAATTTTTTCTGGGCATTCTTACCGTTCAACTGGTTACCATAGCGCTTTTTTTTGCCGTTATGCAAACAGGACTCGCCAACACCCAGATGATATTGACGATTGGTCTTCTAGAGGCGCTGTTCAGCGTCCTGGCAACCTTCTGGTTTTCCGCCCTGGCCAGGCAACGGTATCACAACGAGCTGGAAACACTGAAAGAAGAGCATTTTAAAGAACGAGAAAAAATAAAGGTCAATGCCGAGCGACAAAAATCAAGAATCCTCAGTAAAAGCCAGAAAGAGATCTTAAAGGAAAGTCGCCGCACCCAGGCAGCCGCCAATTTCAAAATCGGCGCAGCCTTTGCCGGAGCGCTCATCTTTGGCGGCATTATGCTGTATACACAATTCGTCACCTTCGGCTTGCTCGTTTTGACAACGGCAGGCGGTGGTCTGGCGGGTTATCTGACACGGGGCAGACAAATCGCCCTGGCCCGGAAAAAGAACAAACACCGACTTCCGCCCCCTGAAAAATCCTGATCGCCTCATTCGTCTGGAAAAAGCAATGTTTGGCATGCCTTGCCCCGACGAAACAGGGGAAAGGAGATTCCGTTGACAGGGACAAATCCTGCGCCTATACTGAAAGGAGAAGTAATTGTTTTCAAGGCACCCTTAGATCCATATCAGCAGTCTTGAAAAAAATCACCATGGATCCCATGGCCGACACCACTACGCTTTCGTCTTTCGGTACCTGATTGCATAAAAAGATGCACAATGGAGACAGCACTAAAATCAAGGCTTCAATTCTCCGGGAAGTCTATGAAGATAACCTGAGAATTGCCGACCCGCACCTGCAACCGATACACAATCGTTACAGGCAGGGAATAAAAAAATTATCCCGGCCGGTTCCCCTGCTGTTTGTTTTTTTTGCCTGCCTCCTCTTTTACTTCATCGCCAATACCGGGCAGCAACAGGGACCCGGCGCCGTTGATGCCGTCACCATACAACCCGTCTTTCCCTGGGCTGAAATCATTTATAAACAGCAGCGTTTACAATCGCCTGCTTCTACCGTTTCGTTTGATGCCGGCCGTCTCCTTAACTATGATCTGCTTCTCAATCACAACAATATCCGTTTAAGCGCCATTTTCGGGCTTGGGGTGCAAACCATTGTCATAGACCCGGGACACGGAGGCAAGGATCCCGGAGCCATCGGCAGCAACGGCACTAAAGAAAAGGATATTGTTCTGGATATTGCCCTGCAACTGCGAGACCGGTTGCAAAAGACCGGCAGATACAAGGTCCTGCTCACCCGGGATACTGATACCTTTATCTCCCTTGCCGACAGGGTAAAATTTGCCAATGAACACCATGCGGACCTCTTTGTTTCCCTTCACATCAATGCCCTGCCGCAAAAGGAGTTCAATGTGACGGAAACCTATTATTTTGGCCCTCCGTCGGATTTGCATACCCTGCGACTGGCCGAACAGGAAAATCGCGGCTCGGAAATCATGACCGGTGATTTCAAAGATATGATAAAAAAAATCGGCAATGTGCTTAAAGAACAGGAATCGGAGACCCTTGCCTCGACCATCCAGCACAACCTCTTCTCCAATATGGAAAAATATGATAGAGTTATTGCCGACAATGGAATTAAAATAGCTCCATTTGTCGTCCTGTTAGGAGTGAACGCCCCCAGTGTCCTGGTTGAAATTTCGTGCATCAGCAAGAGAGAGGAAGAAACAAACCTGAACAATCCGGAATACCGACAAAGAATAATGGCATCCCTGCAAAAAGGAATAACCGGCTACCTCAGCCAAAGACAGACCCAGGTAGTGAAAGGAGAGAATAATGGCAAAAAAATCCACCGCAAAAACACCTGAGAACAAACTGCTCGTCGGCATTGATCTTGGAACGTCACGAAGCGCTATTTCCGCAGATAACGGCAAAAAAAAATGGGTTGCGAGTTATGTCGGCTGGCCTCGGGATTTTATAGCCAGAAAGGTCGTCGGCAAACCCATGCTCTTTGGCGAGGAGGCCGTTAAACACAGACTGTCCCTTGATATGTACAGACCGCTAAAAAACGGCGTTATCAAGGAGGGCACGGCCAGAGATGAGGAGGCGGTCAAGGAACTGATCCATCACCTCATCACACTGGTTCAGAATGCAAAAGATGCCGAAAAAATACGAGCTGTTGTCGGCGTGCCGGCGGAGTCATTTAAGGTAAACAAAGTTGCCCTGAAAAAGGCCGTGGCTGAATTCGCCGAGTCGCTTTTTGTTGTTTCCGAACCCTTTGCCGTGGCCTATGGCGTCGGTGCACTTGATAACGCCCTGGTCATCGATATCGGTGCTGGGACCGTTGATTTCTGCATCATGCATGGAACCGTTCCCGCAGAAGAAGACCAGCGGACAGTACTTACGGCCGGAGATTATATCGATCAGCAGCTCTTTACCTTTCTTGAAGAACGATATCCGGAGGCGGATTTTAACCTGAATATGATTCGTCGGTTTAAGGAACAGCACAGTTTTGTCGGAGAATCAAAAGAGAATGTGGAGGTGGAAATTCCGGTTGAAGGAAAATCTACGGTCCACAATATAACCGACGAGATCAAACGGGCCTGTGAAAGCATCCTGCCGGCAATCGTCGAGTCCACCCTGGAACTCATCGCCAAATTTGATCCTGAATACCAGGATGCCATACGGGAGAATATTATTCTGGCCGGTGGCGGCTCTCAAATCAAGGGACTGGCGGATTATCTTGAAACAACGATCGGCGAGTATGGCCCGACGAAAGTCAAGGTGGTTGAGGATCCGCTGTTCGGCGGCGCCGACGGTGCCTTAGAATTGGCACGGGAGATGCCGGAGGATTACTGGACGGAGCTCTGATTTTTTCTTGAAATTCACCAGCGCCGCCCCTATCCCGTCAGCTCCGTCAGGGCGGCCTGCAGGGAAATGAGCGGGCGGCGGCAGGAACGGGTCTCCTCGCCGGCGCCGGCCCGCTGTTCAATCATTGCCGCTGTCTGCGCATGTGCCGATAGACCTAAGTTGAGCAGATTGCCCTTGAGTCCGTGCGCCGCCTCGCGTAACAGTTCACTGTCCTCCGCATCCAATGCCGCCAGGGCCTTATCCAGATGCTCGGATAGACTCCGAGCCGAGGTGACCAGTAATTGATCAATCTGCTCGGGTTGCAGTTTGTAGGTTTTGCTCAAATGGACGCGAACGCGGCTACCGAGATCCTCTTCCACCCCTGAATCATCAGCCGCCGGAGATACTGATTCATCGGAAGCGGACAAAGAATTCGCTGTTGTTTCTTTACCGCCGAACTTCTGTAAAACCTCCACCACCTGCTCGGGCTGAAAGGGCTTGGTCAGGTATTCATCCATGCCCGCATCCAGGCACCTGGT
>WGCP01000250.1 GCA_015493715.1 Desulfobulbaceae bacterium | reverse complement strand
CCGACCGGGCCGGTGGCGGAAATGGAAAGATCGGCTAGTATCCGGTATCTATCAGGCCGGACACCATACTCACGCGACGAGACAAAGCCGAGGTCAAGTTCCGTCGCTGCAAGCATCCGGTTAAGCTCGGACGGCGGCGCCTCAATGACCTTCCACTCCTTTTCATGTACCTGTTCCTTCCAGATCTCATAAATGGGTGCGGTATTTATATAGTTGACCATCCCTATCCGGGTCATTGCTCCCCCGATCCATTAGTAATCCAGGCTTTCCTGCTTTCATAACCGCGATGTACCAGATGCTCGGCAACATCCTGCTGTTTTTTCATGGAACCAGGTATGGAAACCGCAAGCAGGGAGGCGGATTTCCCTGTTTCCAGAGTTCCATAGCCGGCCTCAAGAGCAAGCGCCTGCGCCCCACCGATGGTTGCCATGCGCAGTATGGTCATTGGCGGGGCGGTTGGATGGTCTTCAGCGACACAGCGCATTTCCCGCCAGATGGAAAGCTCGGGATTGGAGGCTGCGGAATCAGTGCCAAGGGCAGGCAGAATGCCCTGGGCAAGATACTCTGTAACCGGGGCCCGGCCCACCTGCAGGAAGCGATTACTGCCGGGACAGAGACACACCTTTGCTCCTGCCTGCTGCAGCAGTCTGATTTCGTCCCTGCTCACATGGACCCCATGCACACAAATTGTCTTTGCATCAAGCACACCAAGGCTATGTAAATACCGTACCGACCCCGTGATGTCAATTCCCGCGCCCTGGAAAATATTCTCATAAAAACCACGCCGACGCAGAAAATCAGCCAGCTCTCCCCCATCATTGGAAAGTAGACTGGTTTCAGAAGCAGGTTCCGCCACATGGATGGGAAACATATTTCCCAAATTATCAGACCGCTTCTTTAATGCACGTATCAGTTCGGGGTGGGTTGAATATGGTGCGTGGGCAGTGCAGGCAATACCATCCTCCTGACGGGCAAGTTTTTTTAATGCCGGAACAAGAGATCTCCTGCCGAGGCCAAGATATTCAAGAAAAGGAAAAAGAATGCCGGGAAATTGTTCGGTCAGGGTACGGGCAAGAGGGGTATTGCCGATATCGGCAAGGGCTATAACGCCCGCATCAAACTGACCCTGCAAGACTGTTCGGGCGGCTTTTTCCACCGCCTGGCCGACCGCACCTAATCGCTCTCGCTCAGCCAGCATGGTTGTCAGCCAGTCAACAAAAGATTGACTCTTTCTCTGTTGCGCAAGATGGGCCAGATGCGAAAGCTCAAGATGGATATGGGCATTGACAAGCCCGGGCATAAGGACACAATCCGGATGATCAACAATGACCGCTCCGGGAATACGGCCCTGCAAATCTGAAAAACGACCTGTACCAACGATGCGATTATCGTGCACGGCGACAGCGCCATCGGCCAGCGCAGGTCCGGCCATGGAAAACAGCCAGGGCGCACGATGAATAACGACGGTGGAATGCATAGCAGGTGCAGGCCGGGACACTCAGGCAGGCGTGTAGTCCATCAACCGTTGCCGGGGCTCAAAGCCCGCATCGGTAACAAGACGCCTGATCTCTTCTTCGGAGAGCCGAAAGTGGACACCGGCGGCGGCGACCACATTTTCTTCAATCATGGTGGAGCCGAAATCATTGGCTCCGAAAAACAGGGAGACCTGGGCGATTTTGGGGCCCTGGGTTACCCATGATGCCTGGATATTATCAAAATTATCGAGAAAAATTCGACTTAACGCCAGCATTCGCAGATAGGAATAGCCGCTGGTCTTGTCAATGGGAACTGCGGCGGCCAAGGCCGTATTGTCGGGCTGAAACGGCCAGGGAATAAAGGCGGTGAAGCCACCGGTCCTGTCCTGCAGGTCCCGCAGACGTTGCAGATGTTCCAGTCGCTCTTCCATGGTCTCCACATGGCCGAACATCATAGTGGCCGTGGTGCGCATGCCAAGGTCATGCGCCTCCTCCATCACCTCGATCCAGCGGTCGGCCGAGCATTTACGCGGGGCCAGCATCCGTCGCACCCGGTCGTTCAGAATTTCCGCGCCGCCGCCGGGCATGGAATCGAGACCGGCGGCCATCAGGCGCTGCAGCACTTCTCTTGTCGACAGTCCCGAGAGTTCGGCAAAATGGCAGATCTCCGGTGGCGAAAAGCCATGGACGTGAATACCCGTGGCCTTCATGAACCGGAGCATATCTTCATAGTATGCAAGTGGTTTGTCCGGATGCAGTCCGCCCTGCAGAAGGATCTGGGTACCACCGAGTTCCTGCGTCTCCTGGATTTTATTCCCCAGCTCTTCGTTGCTTAAGACAACACCTTTGTTATCTTCCGGCGCCTTGAAAAAAGCACAGAATTTACAGGCGGAGATGCAGATATCGGTATAGTTGATATTGCGGTCAATGACATAGGTTACCACCGGCTCCGGGTGCAACCGTTTTCTCATTGCATTGGCCAAAAAGCCAAGCTGATAGAGATCCGCCTTATCGGCCAGCAGGAGAAATGCCTTGCCGTCGATGCGGCCGCCTGCAAGAACCTGGTCAATTATTGGACGAAGCATAATGATGCATCCTTAGAAAGTGTCTATGACATTGTACAGGGTGTCACGCTGCACAGGCTCACGACCGGCTTCCCGGATCAGTCGAATCAGAGTTTTGTGACCAAGGGCCTGTTCGGTTTCCGCTCCGGCCATGTGCGTAATCACCTCTTCTTTGACCGTGCCGTCCATGTCATCGGCGCCGAACGAGAGCGCGACCTGGGCAAGTTTTGGCCCGATCATCACCCAGTAGGCCTTGATGTGCGGGAAATTATCAAGCATCAGCCGGGCCACGGCAACATTTTTCAGATCATTGATGCCGGTGGTGCCTGAATGCTCGGCCATGCCGGTATTTTTCGGATGAAAGGCCAGAGGAATAAAGGCAAGAAAACCGCCGCTTTCATCCTGGGTTCGGCGCAGAATATCAAGATGCTCCAATCGTTCACGTGGGGTTTCTATGTGCCCATACAGCAAGGTGGCATTAGTATGCAGGCCATGTTCATGGGCAATTTTCGTCACCTCAATCCAGCCGTCTCCGGAAAGCTTTTTTTCACAGGTCAACTCCCGGATGCGTGGACTGAATACCTCTGCACCGCCGCCGGGAATGGAACCAAGCCCGGCATCTTTCAACTCATCAAGGGTGTCGCCCACGGGTTTTCCGGCCAACTGAGCCAGATGATAAATCTCAACGCAGGTGAAGGCCTGAATATGAACATCCGGCCGAACCTCTTTAATACCGCGCAGGGCATCAAGATAGTAGGAATAGGGCAGATCCGGATGAATACCGCCCACCATATGAATTTCGGTGATCGGTTCGTCAAGGCGTTCCCGCACCTTTGCCTTGATCTCCTCGATACTCATCTCATAGGCCTGTTCATGCCCCTTTTCCTTGCCGAATGCACAGAATTTACAGAGATTGGTGCAGACGTTTGAGTAGTTGATGTGCTGATTATAGATAAAAAAGGCCTGGTTGCCGTTTTTCCGTTCCCGGACGATATTCGCCATGTAACCAAGCGCCAGGAGATCATCGGCGTCATACAGACGCTCGCCGTCTTCAATGCTCAGTCGCTCTTCATTGCGCACCTTTTCCAGGATGTCCCCAAAACCGGACTGCTCTATCATTGCATCCATATAATTCTCAACTTTTCAGATTTTCTCGGCTCAACCTTAAAGACCAAAGGGCATTGCACGGAAAACAGGTGATGCCCTATGCAATGACAGGACATAAAAAAACCCCTTCCGGTTACGAAAGGGGTACACAACCATATGTTTGATCATCCCGGCAGAATCAGTCCAGGAAAAAACGTAATTTTTCCCGGCGACTGGAGTGCCGCAGCCTGTTGAGGGCTTTTTTCTCAATCTGCCTGATTCGCTCTCTGGAGACGTTAAACCGTTTACCAATCTCTTCCAGGGTATATTCGGCGGCTTCCCCAATACCAAATCGCAAGCGGATTATTTTTTCTTCCCGCTCGGTCAGGGTAGACAACACCTCGACTACTCGGCTGGAAAGCTCACGGTTCTGCACCGCATCATACGGAGATTCCGACTCCTGATTTTCCAAAAAATCGCCCAGGGTCGAATCATCATCACCGACCGGTGTTTCCAGCGAGATCGGCTCACGGGATGCCTCAAGAATTGCCAGGATCTTATCCATCGGCAAATCGGTCATCTTGGAGATCTCTACCGGGGTCGGTTCCCGGCCAAGCTCTTTAAGCAGAGAATAAAAGGCCTTGAAAAACTGACTGCGCAATTCGAGAAAATGAACGGGAAGTCGAATTGTTCTGGTCTTATCAAGAATGGCGCGGGTAATCGCCTGCCTGATCCACCAGGAGGCATAGGTAGAAAACTTGTTGCCTTTTTTGTAATCAAAGCGAAAAACCGCCCGCATAAGACCAAGATTGCCTTCCTGGATCAGATCGGCCAGGGTCAATCCCTGATGCATATATCGTTTGGCGATGGACACAACCAGCCTGAGATTTGCCCGGATCATCGCATCCTTGGCGCTCTCAATGGAACGATTATAGGCCTCGATCTTGGTGTTCATCTCAAACAGCTCACGGTAATCCGGATATTTCCGGTAGGCCATGAGCACGCAGTGCCGCATATAGTTCAGCTGCTGCTTTTTGGGCTTAAGGGTCGGATCACGTCGCTGCCAGAGATCAATGCGCTCAACCAGCATCGAAATTTCCTTCACACCCGAGGTATCTTCACGAATGGCATCGATTATGGAATCAAAGCCACCTCGAATGGTCTTGGAATACCTGGCCTCATCTTCAGGGGTGAGCAGATCAAACTGGCCCATCTCCCGCAGATACGTTGTCGTGGTTTCTTCCGACTCATGCTCTTCACTGTCAGGCAGCACCTCAACGGTGTCCTCATCGGAGTCTTTTTTGCCTGTCCAATCCTCTCCGGACAGGGTTTTTTTCTTGCCCGAAGTTTCCTGCGTAACAATTTCAATGTCATTTTCACTCAGAAAATCAAAGAGTTCTTCAATATCATTGGGATCTTTAACCTCGACTGGCAACAATTCATTGAGATGCTGGAAGGTTATACAACCCTCGCCTTTGCCAGCCTCAAGAAGGTCATTTTTGATACTCTTCAGCACCTGCCTTCTTCCTCCACTCGGTTTCCCGGAACCACCAGCATCTGCAACTTGTTCATTGCACAACACTTTGGAACCAGGTAAAATTTTTAGATCAGACTCGCAATAGATAAAAAACCAGCAATCCAACTCTTTCGTGCAGTGGATATCGCAGCGCACATAAAAGCCCCGGACATGCCGACCACAGTGGAATAACACACAATGATAAGGACCCGGCTGGTTTATAATTAATTTCGGTAAAAGAGTATTAAATTTAATGCAGATTCCCTGAAAAAGCAAATAAAGTTTTATAAAATAGCATAGACAAGGGAAAATGGATGCGATCCATGGGTAAACAGGCTATTCTTTGCAGAGAAGTGGGCCACGTAAAAATAGGTATCCAATATTAGGGTCACGGAATAAAATAATTATTCCATAATGCGCCGGATTTTGCTTCAGATTCAAGACGTAAAAATGGGCACATATTGATGATATGTAACCATTTTTACAACGCAAAAGCTGGAGTAAAAGACAAACAGAATGGGACAATCATTTTATTCCGGGGCCCTTACGCCGGATAGAAAAACTTCTTTCCCCATGGCCCTGATATGTCGTGACGGTTGCCTGTATGTTGTAACTGATCACAGGGCATGTAACTACGAATTTTCATATTGCAAAGAATTGTCAGTTGTCTCAGGTGCCCCGAATTTGTGCAGGTAAATGGAGCGCAGCGAAGACTCCGAAGACGGGGTGTCTGAGACGACTGACTATATGTAAGTTCCCAAACTTGAACGTTGCGCAAAGGAGACAATAAAACCATGGGCATGCCTTTGAAGCCCGACAATGACAGCAGGCGTGGTGCCGGTATTCTCCTGCCGATACATTCACTTCCCTCCCCCTTTGGTATCGGTAACATCGGCCCGGCTGCCTTTGCATTTATTGATTTCCTTGCCGACGCAGGCCAGACATACTGGCAGATTCTTCCGCTCGGCCCAACCGATTCCGCTTTTGGAAATTCTCCCTACATGAGCTGTTCATCCCTTGCCGGCAACCCGCTCTTTATCAGCCCGGAGCTGCTCCAGAAAAAATCTTTGCTCAGACAAACAGAAATCACCGTTGACGGATTTTCCGAATACCTGGTCGAATATCCCAGGGTAACGGATTTCAACACCAAACTTCTTCGGCTGGCATGGCAAAGATTTACCAGCCGTCAGACCGATTCTGAACTTGAGAAATTCAAAGAAAAAAATCCATGGGTCTGCGACTACGCCCTGTTTCTCAGTCTCAAAAAACGCTACCGACAGGCGCCCTGGTATACATGGCCCAAAGAAATCCGCTTTAGAAAAAGCCGGGCCATTGCGCAGGCAACTACGGAACTTGGTGATGAAATAAATTATCATACCTTTGTTCAATATCTCTTTTTCACTCAGTGGGAAGCGCTGCATCAATATGCCCGGGAAAAGGGCATTCGCATTATCGGTGATCTCCCAATATATGTTGCCCTTGACAGTGTTGACGTCTGGGTTCATCAGGAAATATTTGAGCTGCAGACAACAAGTGGCCGACCAAAATCCGTTGCCGGAGTTCCGCCCGATTACTTCAGCCCGACCGGTCAACTCTGGGGCAATCCTCTTTATCGCTGGCACGCACGTTCACCTTTAGTTAAAAAACATCTTTACGGCTGGTGGCAACATCGCCTTAAAGCAGCGTTAACCATGATGGATGTTGTTCGCATCGACCATTTTCGCGGGTTTTCCTCCTACTGGTCCGTACCGGCCAATGAAAAAACAGCCATAAACGGTACATGGAAAAAGGGCCCGGGAATCTCTTTTTTTCGTGAAATGGAAGATCGGCTCGGACGGATGGCAATTATAGCAGAAGATCTTGGCATTATTACCCCGGAGGTGGAGCAATTAAGAGATGAACTTGGATATCCCGGCATGAAGATTCTGCTTTTTGCCTTTGACGGCAATACGGACAACAGCTATCTACCCCATAATTACACGCAAAATTGCGTTGTCTATACCGGAACCCATGACAACGACACCGCTGTCGGCTGGTACCTGAGCCCGACAACAAAACCGGAAACGCGCCGCCGGGCAAAACGACAGGCAAACCAGAACAATGACGATGCGGCCTCTTTCCACCGCGATATGATCTATCTTGCCCATTCATCGGTTGCAGACACTGCCGTGATTCCCATGCAGGACATTCTCGGATTCGGCAACGACTGCCGGATGAATACGCCCGGAACCGGCAAAGGAAACTGGCGCTGGCGCTGTGCAGACAGGTTTATCACCGATGAGCTTGCCGTCCAGCTGCATGATGTTACCGTCTTTTTTAACCGTCTCAACACCAAAACGGCTAACGGCGACCGATTTGATCCAACCTCCGACACCGGCATGTGATGGAAACACTCATTCTGACGGGCAGTCCCCGAAAAAACGGCAACAGCGAAATTCTTGCAAAAGCTGTGGCCAAACAGTTGCAGGACAACAATGTATCCGTGCAACTGCAGCGCCTTGTCGACCTGGATATCCATCCCTGCCTGGGATGCGGCGGCTGTGAAGAAGAGGGCAACTGCGTCATCGATGACGATATGCAGGTGTTATATCCACGTATTGTCAGCGCTGACAAAATCATTATTGCCTCACCCATCTATTTTTATGGGCTTACAGCCCAAACCAAGGCCTTTGTCGATCGATGCCAGGCCCTGTGGAGCAGAAAATATATTCTGAAGCAACGAATTGTTGCAGATATACAACGAAAAGGCTATCTGATCAGTGTTGCCGCCACGCGCGGAAAACAGGTCTTCACAGGAGCTGAACTCTGCGCCCGCTATGTTTTTGACGCCATGGATGTTCTCTATGACGGCGGTCTTTTTTATCCGGGCGTCGACACCAGGGGTGCCATCAACAAGCATCCTGAGTTTCCGCAAAAACTTAATGTATTTGTCCGGCGT
>WGCP01000249.1 GCA_015493715.1 Desulfobulbaceae bacterium | reverse complement strand
GCGGCCAGAGTTGCCAGCATCAGGACGATGGAACTTGAAGTCTGCGAATGCAGGAAACGTTCAAACTGATTTTTACTTTTAGCAGGTACTGCACTCATAGTGGTTCTGGATGGTGGAAGAGTAAAGACCTCAGGATAATAAGCCCTCAATTTAGGTAATTCTTTCAGCGCTGCTGAGGCACCGTCGCGACGGCGATGGTGGCGTCGATTTTTTATTTTTGTGAAAATCTACTATACCGGTTGTCACGGTTTATGGCAAATTTGTGATTGAAAAGATACTGTTTATCTGAAGGGTGCTTTGAAAATGACCCATAACATATTGTTGATCAGGGCTATTTTCATCGTTTGTAATGGCTGTGACGGTATAATTTGGTCCAGCCATGCTGGTTTATTCGGGAGAAACACAATCAGATTCCCTGTGATTTAGGAGGATGCTTTCGTTGGCTGTGGCTCGTCCTGCATGAAGAGCACCAGAAAGCCGCCCGCTGCGATCAGGATACCGGTTAGGCCGATGGCTGTTGCAAACAGGCCGTAATCAGCCATTTGGGTGATTACGGCAGGCATAATTCCGCCACCGATGACAAAAGCAAGGGGGATGGTGAGAGAAACGGTTATTCCCCGAGTTTCCGGAGGGCCGATCCGGGAGAGCAGGGCGAAACCGGCAGGAAAAAAGCAAACGGCAAGGATCGGTTGCACCCATATGGCGACATGGAGGAGTTGCCGATTCTGTGTAAGGAGAATGGTCATAATGCCGCTGCAGAATAATACCAGACCTATTGCCCGACGATGACCAAAATAATCGGCAAAAAAACCACCGGCAAGAGCTGCGCCGAGGGTGGGTATCCGGGAAGCGCCGACAAGCATATTGGCCTGGTGTTCGGTAAAACCATGCACGCTTATCAGGTATGTCGGCAGGACGGAAAAAATTCCCAGAGTCGAGGTGATGCCCAGTGAAAAGAGAATAACCATAATCTGGAAATCTCTGTGGCGAAGGAGGATGCGATAGAGGTTAATATCGGGTTTTGGTGTCTGTATCCGAACATCCCTGCCCCACAAGGCGTAGAGAATGCCGGCCACCAGGAGAAAGGCAATGGGAAGTCTGACCAGTTGTTGCCAGGAGAGATGGGGCAGGAGAAGGGCGACATACACGGGGGCTGTTAAAAAGGCAAGGTTTGGGGCTAATTCATGGACGGAAAATGCTCTACCTCGAAGATGCGGTTCAAACAGGCTGGATATCGTCGCAATGGCGGATGGAAGATAGGTGCCTGCTGACAGACCGATCAGGAAAAAAGCCGTTCGGGCAACAGCGATGTTTGTCGTTAGAGAAAGCAGCCCGAGGGAAAGGCTGATTCCACCCATGGAAAGAATAATGGAGCGTTTATGGCCGATGCGGGTAGAGATAAAACCCGAGGCAAGGAGAGAGAGAAAATAACCGCAGCTGATAAAGAAAAAAAATAAACCCGCCTGGCCGTGCGTGAGATGAAGGGTTCTTTCAAATTCAGGCAGCAGGGGGGCGGAAAAAATCCGGGAAAAAAAGTTAAGGAAAAAAATTCCGCCTAACAGGAACAGGGCGACGATGGAATGGCCCGACCGGGACGGTGGTTTGCCGGTTTGGCGGACGTTCGCCTTATCTTGTGTCTTTCTTATTTTCAGGTGGCGTCCGTCTGGTCCGGAGTGATTTCATTATGTTCTTCCGGAGAAATCTCAGGGGTTGCCTTCTGGTGGTGTTCTCGAATCGCTTTGGGGATTTTCGATGCCGGCAAAACGTATTCGCGAATTTTCTCTATTTCCACAGTAAGCCCGACCTCCTCCTGACATGTGGGACAGTCTTTCACATGACGATCAATAAATTCCATCATGCGGGCGGGAGCCATGGTTTCCTGCTCAACCCTGGTGTACCAATCCTTTGCCAATCGTATCAGCTGATTACAATTCATACCGTGAAGAAGCTCAATTCTGTTCCCGGCGTGATTCCGGGCATGAAATAAGAGATTAACAAAAATAACATATTGAATCAGTATAATAAAAAGTTGTTTTTCAGGTCAATAGTTATTACATTTCGACATGCGGAAGTGGAAAGGGCACTGGTGGCCCTCCCGGACTTCAAATCCGGTGTAACGGGCGAATAACCTGTTAGGTGGGTTCGATTCCCATGCACTTCCGCCAGTTTTTTTGTACGTTGTTCCCCTGGAGAATTCATGCCGTCTGTCTGTCTACCAGCAGTGGATATCCCATTTCTTCTCTCTGGGCCACATAGGCCCGGGCCACCGCACGAGCAATCTGACGAATTCTGCCTATGTATCTCGTTCGCTCGGCAACGGAAATTGCTTTGCGGGCATCGAGCAGGTTGAAAGTGTGTGAACATTTCAGACAGTAGTCATAGGCGGGAAGGATAAGTTTTTTTTCGACAAGGCTATGGGCATCCCGTTCATAGTTGTCAAAGGCGTTGACCAGGTCTGCAACGTTGGCCTCCTCGAAGTTGAAGGCGGAAAATTCACGTTCGGCCTGTTGAAAGATCTGCCCATAGCTCACCTGTCCATTCCAGCGGATGTCATAGACGGAGTCGACCTTCTGCAGGTACATGGCGATTCGTTCCAGGCCATAGGTCACTTCCACGGTGATGGGCTTTAAATCGATTGATCCGGCCTGCTGAAAGTAGGTAAACTGGGTAATTTCCATACCGTCCAGCCATACCTCCCAGCCAAGTCCCCAAGCGCCCAGGGTTGGTGATTCCCAATCATCTTCGACAAATCGAATATCGTGCTCAAGGAGGTTGAGACCGAATTGTTTCAGGCTTTCCAGATACATGTTTTGAATATCTTTTGGGGAAGGCTTGATGATGACCTGGTATTGATAGTAGCGTTGAAGTCGGTTGGGGTTCTCTCCATAGCGACCATCGGTCGGGCGTCTGGAAGGCTGTACATAAGCGGCCTTCCAAGGTTCGGGCCCCAGCGCCCGCAACAGGGTGGCCGGATGAAAGGTGCCTGCCCCAACCTCCATGTCATAAGGCTGCATGACGACACAGCCCTGTGAGGCCCAGTAATTATTGAGGGCGGCAATGATATCTTGAAAATACATGATAAGTGGTGTTTTTGTATTGTCCTATTCTATTATATGTTGAGCGTTGCGAAACTGAGCCTGTTTTTCACATCCAGCGACTAGAGAGTTGACGAGAAAATGGAGATAGACCCGCAGAAATTATTTCTTGTCGATGGATAAACCCGTACTTTAGGCTCCAATAAACCCCATAGTCTACCACAGCAGGGAAAGGGGGTAAATATCTTTTCACAATTCAGGCAAACACCGGTGCCGATCAGGGTGCTGCAATCTATTTTTACCGGCCGGCCGACCATTGCCGTGGTCGGCCTGTCCCCCAAAAAGAATCGGCCCAGCCATCAGGTTGCCCGGTACCTGCTTGATGTGGGCTACACGATTATTCCCGTCAATCCCGGACAGGACGGAATTCTTGGTCTGCCATGCTATCCCGATCTCCTTTCCATCGGTGAGTCCATTGATGTGGTTGATATTTTTCGCCGGGCCGACCAGGTGTTGCCGATTGTTCAAGATGCCGTATCCCTCGGCGTAAAGGTCATCTGGATGCAGCAGGGCATCGTCAATGAAGAGGCGGCCGAGCTCGCCCGGCGGGCCGGTCTTTTGGTCGTCATGGATCGCTGTATTAAAATTGAACATGGTCGGTTTGTCGCCGAATACTGATTTTCTCCCTGAACTTTTTACTAAATAGCTGCTATTTTTCTCATGGAACCACAATTTATTCGCATCCGTGGCGCACGCATGCATAATCTAAAAAACATTTCCGTTGATCTGCCGCGCAATAAACTGGTGGTGTTTACCGGGTTGTCCGGATCCGGAAAATCGACCTTGGCCTTTGATACCCTGTATGCCGAGGGCCAGCGTCGTTATGTTGAATCGCTATCCACCTATGCCCGGCAGTTTTTAGGGCAGATGGACAAACCCGATGTCGATCTTCTTGAAGGTCTCTCTCCGGCGGTTTCCATCGAGCAGAAGACAACCAGTAAAAATCCCCGTTCCACCGTGGGCACGGTGACCGAGATTTATGACCATCTACGGCTCCTCTTTGCCCGGGCCGGTCAGCCCCATTGTCCCAAATGCGGTGATCCCATTCGTTCCCAGTCCATTGAGGACATGGTGGATATTCTGTTGCAGCGGCCGGCGGGAGAAAAAATCATTCTGCTGGCTCCTCTTGTCATCGGTAAAAAGGGGCGGCATGAACAGGTACTTCTGCAGTTGCGCAAAGAGGGCTATGTCCGGGTCCGGATCAACGGTGAGATTGTCTCTTTGTCTACGGACATTTCACTTGAAAAGAATAAACACCATACCATTGAAGCGGTGGTTGATCGGTTGGTGATTAAGCCTGGTCTGCGCCGGAGGCTGGAGGAATCGGTCGGGACATCGATCAGGCTCAGCGAGGGGACTATACTGGTCTTTTTTCCGGCAAGCGGAGAGGAGATGCTGCTGAGTGAATCGGCAGCCTGTCATCGTTGTGGTATTTCGGTACCGAATCTGTCCACCCAGTTGTTCTCCTTTAACAATCCCCAAGGGGCCTGCCCCGTGTGCAGCGGACTGGGCGCCAATCAGTTTGTTGACGAGAAGCTCGTTGTTCCCGATGAAAGTTTAAGTCTCAATGAAGGCGCGATTGCCCCCTGGAACCGTCGTAAACTTGCCACCTATTCAACCCAGTGGCTGCAGGCCCTGTCCCGTCATTATGGGTTTGACCTGGAAGTCCCGTTTAAACGGCTGCCTAAGAGCGTGCAAAAAAAGATATTGCAGGGAACGGGTCGTGAGAAAATTGAATTCCATCACCAACGGGGCCGGAGACGTCTGATATCAACTATTCGATTTGAAGGCATTATTCCCCGGCTCAACCGCCTTTTTCGAGAGACATCGTCGAACCGGGTACGCGAGGAGGTCGCCCGTTTTATGAACGAGCAACCCTGTCCGGGGTGCCATGGTGCACGGCTGAAAGAAGAGGCCCTTGCCGTGCATATCGGTAGGTGGTCGATTATGGAGATGACGGCCCTTTCCATCGAGCAGTTGATTGATGAACTTGACGGGATAAAATTTCAGACCCGTGAAGCCTTTATTGCCGAACCGATATTAAAAGAGGTCCGGGAGCGGTTGTCTTTTCTGCAGGGGGTTGGCCTCGGCTATCTTTCTCTGGACAGAAAGGCCGGCACTCTTTCCGGTGGTGAGGCCCAGAGGATTCGTCTTGCCTCACAGATCGGTTCCCGACTGGCCGGTGTTTTATATATCCTTGATGAACCAAGCATTGGTTTGCACCAGCGGGATAATAACAAGCTGATCAAGACCTTGCTCAGTCTGCGTGATCTCGGTAACACCGTTATCGTGGTGGAACATGATACCGATACAATCGCCACCGCCGACCATGTGCTTGATATTGGGCCTGGGGCAGGAGTGCACGGCGGAGAGATTCTGTATTCCGGTAACGTTGCCGGACTGCTTGATTGTCCGGAATCACTGACCGGCGCCTATCTTTCCGGCAGGCTTGCTATTGGTGTACCCAAAAAACGCAGGCGAATTCCAAAGACAAAAGCACGTTGCCTGATTGTGAACAATGCATCGGTCAATAATTTGCGTAATGTGAAGGTCCGTTTTCCTCTGGGCGTGTTGACCTGTGTAACCGGGGTTTCAGGGTCCGGCAAGAGTTCGTTGGTTATTGAAACCCTGTTTAAGGAAATCAGACGCTATTTTCAGGACGGGGGATACCGAAGAGGGACGAAGGGGACGATTACAGGTTTGAGCCATATCGACAAGGTCATTGACATTGACCAGAGTCCTATAGGGAGAACGCCCCGTTCAAATCCCGCGACGTACACCGGGGTGTTGACTCCGATTCGTGAACTGCTGGCCCGGTTGCCTGAATCCAGGGCCAGGGGGTATAAAATCGGACGTTTCAGCTTTAATATCAAGGGCGGTCGCTGCGAGGCCTGCGAAGGGGACGGGGTCATTCGGATTGCGATGCATTTTCTGCCCGATATTTATGTGACCTGCGAACGCTGCCAGGGCAGTCGGTACAACCATGAAACTTTGGAAATACGGTATAAGGGGAAAAATATCGCCGATATCCTGGCAATGACCGTTGAAGAGGCGCTGGAGTTTTTTGACAATATCCCTCCTATCAAGAACAGGTTGCAGACCGTTTTTGATGTTGGTCTCGGCTACATAACCCTTGGACAGTCGTCCGTCACCCTGTCGGGAGGGGAGGCCCAGCGGGTAAAGCTTGCCAAGGAGTTGAGCCGCCGCTCAACCGGGAAGACCCTCTATATTCTGGATGAGCCTACCACCGGCCTGCATCCGGCCGACATCAGGCATTTGCTTGCAGTGCTTGGTCGGCTTGTCGACAGCGGCAACACGGTGGTGGTCATTGAACATAATTTGGATGTCATTAAGACGGCTGATTATGTGATTGACCTTGGCCCGGAGGGAGGAGACGGTGGTGGAAGGGTTGTCTTCTGCGGCACTCCGGAGGAGGTTGCCGACTGTTCGGATTCCTATACCGGCATGTTTCTCAAACAGACCTTGAGCGAAAAAACCGGTTGAGTAGCGTATGGGTGTAATGGTAAGGTGGATAAATAATCGAGTATTTAGGAAAAATTTTAATTACTAGATAGAGGAAAAAAGATGAGTGAAGAGCAGACAAATACTGAAGAGTTGCCGGTCTTTCGGATGCAGAAGATGTATGTCAAAGATCTTTCTTTCGAAAGTCCCAATGCCCCCGGGATTTTTTTAGCCAGGAATCAGGAACCCAAGGTGGACTTCAACCTTAAGTTGAGTAACCAGAAAGTCGATGATGATCATTTTGAGGTGACCATCAATATGACGGCCAAGGTACTTGATAAGAATGCGGATGACACCGTGATGTTCATTATTGAGATTGAGCATGCCGCTGTTTTTCTGTTAAAAAACATTCCGGCGGAGCACCTGGAGCGGGTGATGGCTGTGGATTGCCCACTGATGCTTTTTCCCTTCACCCGGCAGATTGCCAGTCAGCTTTCAGTTGACGGCGGCTTTATGCCCTTTCTGATGGAACCGATTAATTTTGTCGCCCTGTATGAAAATTCTCAACGGGAAAAGAAAGATTCGTAAACGGGTGAACCAAAGTAAAAAATAAAGTAACTGTTCAGGAGCACCCCATCTCCGAAGTCTCGTACCTCGCTATCTGCACGGTCAGGCCTGATTCATAGAGGAATCACTATAGTTCACAGGCCTGCCTGCACAGATATGGAGCACTCCTGAACGGTGGTTACAGGCTGTGGCCAGGGAAGTTCCCTGCATCCACCTGAATAGTTACAAAATAAAAATGGGGTTTGGTTATTGGCATGACCAAACCCCATTTTCGTTTATATTATTTTGTGATTACTACAAATAATTATAAACTCTGAGCAAAGTTGTCAACAAGGGTTGAAACAGCTTTTTCCGTTGCCGACTCAAAAAGGGCATCATACTGGTAATCGGCAAAGAAAGTTTTTGGTGAAACCTTGACGTCAACCCGGTTGGTCCAGACCACATCGCCGGTATAGGCATCCTGCACCCAGATGCGTAATTGGACAACCGCCTGGGGGGTTTTGCCGGTGTTGTGGGCCATGTGACCAAGTCCGGCCCCAACTGCTCCCCAGACAATGGCGTTTGATGCCGAGGCGTCGGCAGAGCCGAAGAGTTGGTTTGAACCATCCGAATCCCAGGGGCCATTGGCCCAGGAGTTACCGGCAATGGCGCCATAGGTACCACCGGCCAGCATATTGCCCCAGTTGTCATATTTGTCGGAGCTGGCCTGTCCAAAGGCCAGCTTGTTGCTGGCGCCGGTAATAAAACCGATAAATCCTTTTTTCATAGGTGACCAGGAGGGATCCTGACGGCTTTTGTACTGGATGATCCGCCCGCGCAGTATATAGTCGGCATTGAAATGCCGCCCTATCTTGACGATTTCCTGCTGGGACAGACCATGAGTGCCGGGACTGCCCAATACGGGTTTATTGGCGCGTTCTCTGCGAGACATCTCGTCATACCGTTGCAACTCTGCCTTCATCCTACTTGACCATTCACCGTTTTGTATCTCATCCTCAAGAGAGGCATTGCTCTTTTTTTCATAGGCAACCACATTGATGATTTTCTGGTCGGCAAGATAGCGGAATACATCTTCCTGTACCGGTAGACGAAAGCTGTTGCTGACCAGTTCATCGGTGAGGCCGGCATTGATATACAGGCTCCGGTGATAGGCGGAGGCAATGTCGTCTCCTTCCGAGTAGTCGGCAAAGGGGAGGATGACAATGGTCTTTTCGCCTCCTGCCGTACTCTTTTTTACCAGCGGTTGTTTCAGGGATTCGGTAACGGTCTGACCGCAACCACTGATGAGAAGTGCCATCAAACCAACAAGCAGGTAGCGGCAGTAATTCATGGTCTTTCTCCTGTTGCTCAATCGTTGTCTATAAGTAATTACAGTCATCAGATCACCTTCGGGGTCAGCAGGATGACAAGCTCTCGTTTTTCCATTCGTTTTTCTTCCACTCCAAAGAGATATTTAAGGATGGGCACATCGCCGAGAATGGGTGCAAATTTGCCGGACTTGCCCTCAACGCTGTCAATGAGACCGCCGATGATGAGCATTTCACCGTTATGAACCTTGACCATGGTTGACATCTCCCGGACATTAATATTCGGCAGGTCGATGACAAGATCATCGTTTTCACCGAATTTTTTCTCCGGTATTTGCCCCCCGACGAGGTCGGTGGTGATTGGGGTGAGATGAAGGATGACCGTATCATCGTCAACGATGGAAGGCAGAACGCCTAAGGCAACACCTGAGGAAACTGTGCCAGGAGTAGCGGTAAAACTGATATCTTTATTGTCACCGGTACCACTGGTCGTTTTTTCCATCTTCTTGATATATGTCCTGTTATTGAAGACACTCAAAACGGCAGCCTGACCGTTCATAGTAGTGATCTTCGGATTGGACAATACCTTGGTATCCCCCTGTTCATTGAGGGCATTGAGCACTGCGTCAAAGCCAACATTATCAATCGTGACCTTGGAAAGAAAGGGCACATGATCACCCGCCTTTGAGCCATTGAAGTCGCCGTTGTACTTGTTCTGCGGATAAACCTGACCGACCGTGCCGGCAACCAGTCCTTGAGTAACCGCAGCGACAGGATTGCCGAATCCAAGGACACCCTTGATATTTAAACCGTCAAAGACGGTTTTCCAATCAATGCCGATTTTAGAGTTGTCTTTCAGGTACACCTCGATAATTTTGGCCTCGATGGAGACCTGGCGATAAATTTCCTTGTTCAGATTTTTAAAATAGCGGTCAATGATGTTCTGCAGCCGCAACGGCGCCGTGACCGTGATGAGTCCAAGGGATTTATCGATAAAGAAATAGGGCTCTTCCGCAGATTTTCGCTGGGTAGCCTCCTTGACCGCTGTTGTGTCGTCATTTTTTGCTTTGTCAGCGGTTTTATTGGATTTTACTGGCTCCGGGTTGGTTTTGACGGTTTTTTCCTGGGCCAGCAGTACGTTGAGATTATCCTCAATATTTTTCCAGAGATCAAATTCGTTTTTATCACTGGTTATTTTGGCCGTTCCCTCGGTATTTGTCCCGGTATCGCTCTCTTCACCGGTGGGAATGAAATCACCACCCACATTGGAGGCATAGCTTCCTTTCATATTGGGTATGGACACGTGGTACTGACGGGTGATTTTAAATTTGACGATGATGGTATTGTTTCTGACCTCGTGGAAATATCCCACTTGGCGGAGCAGGTTGTCCACAGCCTTGAAAAAATCATCTTCGGCCCTGATGTTGACATCAACCAGTACGTCCTTGTCCACATCACTGGCATAGCTGACGCTCATGCCACGCAGGTTGGCCAGCCGTTTCATGATATCCCAGAGTGGCTGCGGCCCCTTGGTCGAGCTGATGTTGGCCCCGACCTTGACCGCATACTGTTCATCCTGCTGTTGCAGCGCATTATCCGCCGTGTCCGTGGCGGCAATGTACGTCGGTTGCTGATACCTGACCGGTAGTTGTCTCGGATTTTCCGCTGCCTTGGCTGCTTCCTTGACGGCGGTTTCCGCTGCAGTCGGCGGTGCCGGTTTTGTTTGCGCTTCTTTCCGGCTGCAACCAACAGAGCCGGCCAGCATCAGAATACAGAGGCTGATTGTCAGAAGGTATGGTGTCAATTTCATAGATTCTTCCTCTTTCCTTTGGGCCAAAATGGCTTACAGGGTCTGGCTGAGGGCGATTCTGCCCTGGATAAATTTTTTCAGATCAGGCGCAATGCGATAACCCGAGTAGAAAATCTTTTTGTACTCTTCGGTCGCGTCCGCATGCTTCCCCTCTTTGTCAAAAATACGGGCCCGACTGATCATGGAATCCATATTGTCGCCGTATAATGTCTCGTACCGTTTGATCAACTTGAGCGCTTCCGGATAGTGTTTCTGCTGCTCGGAAAATGCGGCATAGCTGAGAAGGGCCTCTTTTAATGGTGTTTTTCCCCGGACCGCCAAGTCAAAATAGTGTTGTGCCTGTTTCGGCTCCTGCATATTGGCCGAGGAAATGGCGGCGGTCAATGCTGCGGCATACAGTTTATGGTCAATTTTAAGCGCTTTTTTGGCATAATACAGGGCCTTGGCATTCTGTCTAAGCTGGACCAGGTAGGTGGAGGCAATCTTGGAGGCCAGTTTGGCATTGGTGGGCCATTTTGTAAAGGCGGCGCTGTATTGAGCGATGGCCATCTCATATTCATCTTTTTTCTCAAAGGCGTGGGCCTTGGCTATATGCTGCTTTGCCTCAACCACGGTCTTTGGAATATTCATCTGTTGCTGGATAAGGATGGCTTCCTGCTCCGTTACCTTTTTGTCGGTTTCAAAGCTCAGGTTATTTTCAGCAGTCTGCGGCCAGGAAAATTTTTTATTCTTGGGATGAATAACGATGGTATTGAAACGTTCTTCTTTTTGCAGTCCCTTGAGATTAAGGATGATATCAAGGGCGAAATCCCAGGGAACATTATCAAGCGCCAAGGTGAGGGACCCCGACACGGAATCGTCGACGATTATATTCATTTTGCTGACTTCGCGGATAAGCCGAAACACATTGTGCAGATCTATTTTGTAAAAATCGACGGTTATGCGCTCCTTGTTGTAGCCGGCAAAATTAAAGGCGTCTTTCATTGAGGAGGCGACGGATTCGGCGTTGACTGTTTCGGCCTTTTCCTTGGAGGCATCAACGGTCGGCAGTTGACTTTCAATGGCCTTCTTTTGCTGGATAAGGGCGCTGAGATCATCCTTTGCCGAGGCCTTCTTGTTATCGGTTTCCTGGATACGCACTTCAAGGCCGTTTTTCAAAGGAGTGACCTGAAAGGGAAAGAGAGTGTCTGAGGCCGAATCAAAAACGAACCGAAGTCCACTTCCACGCTTGGCAACGCGAATGTCGGCAAGCGAGGTTCCTACGTTCCGCTTACTGACAAGGGTATCACCGGTGGCATTATTGACGTCGATGACCAGACGGGGAGGCGTATTTCCTTTTTTCTCCAGGACATCATAATGATAGGAGGAAACTTTTCCGGAAGCAATGAGTTGAACCCGAGTCTCTCCGGGATTGGTTACCACTTTCATCGCATTGATAGCTATGGACGTCTGAGCCGCCTGCACGGGTTTGGCGGTCTTGGCGACACTCTTTGTTCCATCGGCAATACTGAGAATGATATTGTTTCCCTTGTCAATGACGGAGAATTGCCGGGATTCGGGCAGGGTGAACGTGAAACGGCTCAGCGGTGGCTTGGTATCGCTGATTGCGCTGGTTTCCAGTTTCACCAGACTTTTTGCAGGTGAATGCAGGACAAGTCCTTTGGCGACGGTTGTGTCCGCGACATCCACGACTATGCGTGCCGGCTTGAACAGTTCATACACCGTATAATTCGGCGCCGTTGTTCCTTTGAGCGTAATAATGACATTCTCTGCATTCCTTGTACTTTCAATCGCCGTAATTGTATTTTTTTCTTTCCCGGCCTGTTCGCCGGCAAAGGCGGACGACCCAAGAAGCATGCAGAGAATACAGAGGAACAGGCTACACGAAAGAGGTCGATAAAGCCGTTGTTGAACTGGTAAAGAAAAATGATACATATCTAGTGTTCTCCCTCTTTATTCAGACGCATAACAATGGTGTTTTTAATTTCTTTTCCGGCGCGGGTATGAGCTGTCTCTGTGACCACTACCTGCTTCAGGTTGATTTTGCTGACGACCCCGTGTCTGCCGATAGGAGTTCCCTCGTTGAGTATATATCCCTTGCCGGTAACATCCTCAACCATGGCGATTTTTTTCTTTCCGGTCTCAAGGACTGCCACCAGTCGCAGTTGCCCGGGTTCAAACTGGCGCATACCGGTGAGCTCGACATCTTCATCGATGATTTCATCCGGATTCAGTTTGGGAGTTGAGGCCTTTTTCGTAATGAACGGAACAAATGGATCCGGTCTCCCCTCAAGAACATATTCATAGGGCTGCGCGTTTTCTTCGGCCGGGTCAAGAAGAGGACCGGCCGGTTCAAGCACATCCGTTGGTGGATTCTTCGCCGCCTGCGCAGGTAAATATATCGCTCCGCAGATGAGGAGAAGCAGGGAGAAACAGGTGCTGTATTTTAGTGTTTTTGCCAACATGACGGAAAATCCCGATTGGTGTTATCTCTTTTTCTTCTTGGTTTTTTTCACCTGGGTATTGGTGAAACGATAGGTTACCAGACGGCATTTTGAACTTAGGAGCATCTCTCCGCCCTCTTTTTTGGGTGATCTCATGGTGATATTATTGACCGATACAATGCGGTTAAGCTTGCTCACCTGATCAAGAAAAAATCCCATATTGTGATAGGGCCCCCGAATGGAAATATCCACCGGAATCTCTGCATAAAAGTCTCTCTGTTTTTCTGCGCCCGGTTTAAATGAGAGAAAATCCAGGCCCGCCCCCTTGCCAAGATCTGAAATGGAGCGTAATAGATTGGGAATTTCTTTGGTTTTGGGGAGCACAACGGCTGCTTCCTCAAATTCCTTTCTGGTTTTTTCTATTTCAGCCTTATACCTGGGAAGGTTACGTGCAGCTTTGCGCGCCCTGTTGAGGTCCTTACGGGCGGCAACAATTTGTCTGTCCAGGTTGCCGATTTTTTGTGCCTCTGTTTTGAAGTAGAGAAAATAGAACAGGGCCACCGGTATAAGAACTGCAACGATAACGATACCAATCTTCGCTTTTGTTGAAAGCGGAATGTATTTCTCCTCAAGAAAGGTATCAAATGTATTTGCTGAATTACTGGTTGCCATGAGCGATCAGGAGGCTATTTTTTTTCAGGTTTTTTTCCTTCCGGCACCCCGACGGTACAAGACAGAGAAAAAGACTTCAGGTTTCTCCCGGCAAATCTCTTCAGTGACGAGTTAGCCAAGTTGACTGTTTTGATATAGGGAGATTGTTTTAGATTTTCCATGTAACCGGCAATTGTCCGATTGTCCAAGGCCATGCCTTTAAGTTTGAGGGTATTTCCTTTCTGGGACAGCGAGGTCAGCCACATTCGTTTTGTCGGCGTTCGATTGGCCACTTCATCCAGGATATGAACGGTCAGTGAAGATTCGGCTTTTAACTTGTGAATGATAGCAATCTGTTTTTCAAGCAGTTTTTTGTCTTTTTTTAATTTGTTGATTTGCTTTAATACTTTTGCGTAACGTTGTTTTTCCTGCTTTATTTTGGTCAGGTCCTGCTGCAGACGGCCGGCCTTGCTTGCCTGTAGGAACCCGGCGACGCCTAGAAAAACAAGAAGAGCTATAAGGCCCAAGACAAAGAAGGTGATCTGCTGCCTGGCCTGAACCCTTCGTTTGATTTCCCGGACAGGGAGTAAGTTTATGCGTATCATAATCTCAAAAATCAGCGGGCCGAATTGCTAATCCGGCTGCGATGGCCATCTCCGGTGCAATGGCTTCAATATAATCCGGGTCTATCTTTTTCCTGTTGAAATTCATGT
>WGCP01000248.1 GCA_015493715.1 Desulfobulbaceae bacterium | reverse complement strand
TAAAGGCCAGCCGCTGCGCTCCAGGCACAGGCTGGAAGGACAATACACGATCATGGGCAACGGAAACAGTATTAAAGCGGGGGCAATCATGAACGGCCATGGTGACCATATTCCCGGAACAACGATGGTACTCGTACAGCGCGGCTGGATCAATGGAATGAACGATATCACCGTTCATAACCAGCAGCGGTTCATCATCAAGATGGTTCAGGGCCAGGCGCAGACTGCCGCCGGTTCCCAGGATTTTGGGCTCATATTGACAAATCACCTCGGAATACGGCGCAAGCGCATCACGGACTAGGGCGGCCAGATGGTGACAGTTGACAATAATCCGTCGACAACCGACAGCCGCAAGCATATCAAGCAACCTGTGCAGCAATGGCCGGTTGAGGATGGGAAACAGCGGCTTGGGCCGTATCAATGTGTATGGTCGCAGTCGGGTCCCAAAGCCAGCCGCCAGAATAATGGCCTGCATACTTTTCCTCTGTTCTCTCTTTATTTTTCTTGCCTTGTCCGCAGCCTGTGCGATAGAGTATTAATCTTGCTCAAATGTAACTGGTCACATGATTTGTAACCATTTGTTTTCATATACCTTAAACTTGTAAGTGGTCAGGGGTGCCGTAGATTCGTGCAGGCGCGACTGGTCGCTATAGCCCACTATGTGGACAGTCGCGACCGTGCGAAGATGCGGTGCCCCTGACCACTTACGCTCAAATTAAATTCACCAATCCCTATGAGGCAATCGGATGATTACTCTTCTTGACTACGGTGCCGGTAATGTCCGCTCCGTCATCAACGCCCTGGAACGACTGGGCGAAAGCGTGGAACTGGTCGCAAACGGCGCCGACATCGCCAAGGCACAAAAACTGGTCTTTCCCGGCGTCGGCAACTTCGGTGCCATGATGCAGATCCTCCGGGATAAACAGTTGATCGAACCTTTACTTGCCTATCTTAAGGAAGACAAACCGTTTTTCGGCATCTGCGTCGCCCTGCAGGCCCTGTTTGCTTCCAGCGAAGAGGCGCCGGACATGCCGGGCCTGGATTTTCTGCCGGGCCGGGTAAAAAGATTCGATACCGATCTCTCGGTCCCCCATATCGGTTGGAACGGATACAAGGTCAGACAGCCTTCCCGGATATTTAACGATCTGACCGGCGAGGAAAAACTCTACTTTGTTCACTCCTATTATGTGGAATGTGACGATGCAGACGCCGTCCTGACCAGTACCGATTACGGCTGTGAATTTGTCAGTTCCGTGCAGAAGGGTAACATTATCGCCACCCAGTTTCATCCTGAAAAAAGCGGTCGGGTCGGCCTGAAAATTCTGGAAAATTTTCTGCAAGGTTCTCAGGAGACCATCCGTCCGCAACACTGTCCGCAGACCACAAAGCTTGCCAAGCGTATCATTGCCTGTCTCGATGTTCGCTCCAACGATCAGGGGGATCTGGTCGTTACCAAGGGCGACCAGTATGATGTTCGTGAAAAAGGTGACGTCCGCAACCTGGGCAAGCCGGTGCAACTGGCCGAAGAATACTACCGACAGGGCGCCGATGAAATCACCTTTCTCAACATCACGGCCTTCAGGGATTTTCCCCTTGAAGATATGCCCATGATAGAAGTCCTCCGGCAGACCTCGAAAAATGTCTTCGTCCCCCTCACTATCGGCGGTGGTATCCGTGATTTTACCGACCGAAATGGTCGTCATTATACGGCGCTGGAAGTGGCGGCGGAATATTTCCGTTCCGGCGCCGATAAAATATCCATTGGCTCAGACGCCGTACTCATCGTCGAAGAAGTTCTCAAAACCGGCAAAGCCACCGGCATGAGCTCCATTGAGCAGATTGCCCGGATGTACGGCAATCAGGCGGTGGTAATCTCGGTTGATCCGCGGCGGGTCTATGTCGACTCGCCGGATGCAGTTTCCCACCAGGTCATGGAAACGGCCTTTCCCGGCCCCGCCGGTGAAAAATACTGCTGGTATCAGTGTACTATCAAGGGCGGTCGGGAGGGAAGGGACCTGGATGCAATGACCCTGGCCAGGGTTTGCGAACAGCTGGGAGCAGGAGAAATTCTCTTGAACTGCATCGACAAAGACGGCACCAACTCAGGTTTTGACCTGGAGCTGATTAACGCCGTACGTGCAGCCGTATCCATACCGGTTATCGCCTCAAGCGGGGCAGGATGCGCCGAACATTTCCTGGAGGTCTTCACAAAAACCGAGGCCGAGGCCGCCCTGGCCGCTGGTATCTTTCATCGCAGGGAAGTACCCATCGGGGAAGTAAAAAAACACCTGCGCAACAGAATAGAAATCAGGCCGATCTAAAAATCACCAGACAAGGGCGCCGTCTTCTTCCCGCACGCCGACCACGGCAATACCGGCCCGGTCGGCGGCCGCGATCATTGCCTCCCTGTCAAAGAGAAGGGACTGGCCCGCCTCAACGGCCAGCGCCTTGCCGCCAACTTCGGCCAGGGTGGCAATGGTTGCGCTGCCGGTGGCCGGCAGGTCAAAACGAAAATCCTGGCCCGGTTTTTTCAGTTTTACGACCACGGCCCCCCGGTCGGCAAGTTTGCCGCCC
>WGCP01000247.1 GCA_015493715.1 Desulfobulbaceae bacterium | reverse complement strand
AGTAATGACTGCAAAAGCGAGCATTTGTGGATTTTCAGCGGCAATCAGTACCACATCACCCGTGTCAATATCGTCTTTAAACTCAACCAGTTTTTTCAGCTCGGCAACTAATTTTTCCATATCGGCTCCATAATATCCACTTCCTCAACCACATCGGTTTGTAAGCCATCACAGGCACCCCGCCTTCACGCGGTCACGCATGCCCGCATAGAGGGGTTATAGCGACCATGCGCGCCTGCACGAATTCGGGGCACCTGTAACGGCTTACATTTCCAGAGTAAATAAAAACACGCAGTTATATAGCCTGTGATCATTTACATCGGTTTGCTTATTCCCTTACTCATCCCTGATGAGTACCCTTGCCGTCATGTCCAGTTCTCCGGGTCTGGTCCGTCCAATGACAAAAACGGTTTTGAACATTGCCAGGCCATCAAAAACCGGAAGGGCAAGTTGATCAACCAGAATTTTCCTCTTTGCTCCTGCCGGGTTATCCTGAACGGCAACAAGAGTGCCAAGCCAGGAAGCCGCTTCCTTAAGACTTTGGGTCACCTGTTTCATTCGGGAAAAAAAAATCAAATTTGCCGGTTGGTCACTGCCGAGCGCAAGCCGTCTGAAATCAGAATCACCGGTAAGAAAGGTTTTGGGCGCAAGAAGATCATCCACCAGATCCCGGCCATCAACGATGAAAAGATCATGATCGGACAGGCCATAGGACGGCTGCATCAAGCCCCCGGCGGCAAGGATTGAAACAACTTCGAGACCGGCCACGGTTTCGCGTCGATGCGGAAGCCGGGCAATAAACTTTTCAAGCAGATCATGGACAACATTTCCATCAGTCAATGCAATTCGCAGGCATATCCTGGGTATGGGGAAAAAATTTGATGTTTTAAACTCTTTGACAAGCAGACTGAATTGGTGTCCGAAAAGCCCAAGGAACCGTTCCATATCCATACCCGTGTACCTGCGGACCGCTCTATCAAGTCGCTCGGCCCGTTTCAGATCTTCGCTGTTGCCGTCTTGAATGGTCATCCGCCACCAGGCGGGCAAATCAAGCCAGTTTGACCGGAAATAGAGCTGCAGATTACTGGTTGTCCGTTTGAGTTCCCGGTCAACCGAAGGACGACGACCGGCAAGAAGTTTCTGGAAAGGCGGCAGTGATCCTTTATCAAACCGTAGAACCAGACTCAGCTGGTGAACCTTTTTCTTCCGTTCGTGATATAGAGCGACACTGCGCAGTCCATGCCCGGCAAGTCGCTGCAGAAAACTGCGTAATTTTCCGGTTACTTTTTCATGATTGTCCGGTTGGCGCAGTAACTTCCGGCTGAGGAGCACCGGATCAATATAACAGAAAAAATCCTCCGCCTCTTTTACCTTACGCTTCATCTTCACAAAAGAAGGGGTTTCTTGTATTGAGCCACCGTTTCCTACCAGTCCGGCCAACAGAAGATCCAGGCTTTTCCTGATTGGATTTGGATCAAAGGCGGCCAGGAAAACACCTTGGGTACAAGCAACATACAGGGGACCGATGTCCCGAATTGTAAATCCATAAATGGTATATCCCTGGTAGGTTACGGTGGGCAGGGATGTGACAAATTGTAGACTATGAAGAAATGAGATGAACTTGTCACCTGTTTGTCTTTTCCCGACAGCGGAAAGAAACAGCGGCTCCATAGATGGATTGGGTGCAGGCAGCCCCTGCTCCTTGCCCGGCACAAGGGCAAGGACGATTCTTTTACCCAGGATATCCTGAAATAGCGGTTTTTTGGTCAATGAATGCCACAGATTAACAAATGTTGATATTGTTGAGATATCGGCGTCAGGTAGTCCAAGGGCCGTAAAAACGCTCTCCCGGTTTATATCGGAAATATTTTTACCTAACCTGGTCCGGACAAACCGTTGATAGCCCCGGGCCGGATGGTCCCAGGTGATAACAGCGCCGCTTTGCCGGGGAATCAGCGTTAAAAGATCAATGCCCTTCGGTCCCGTTGTGAGCATATAAATGATCCCGGTAAGGACCAACAGGCTGAACAACAGGGAAAAAAACCGCTTCATAATCAGGCGGCACCGTACCCGGAATGTTCGGAGTTCCGATCATCAGCGGAAAGATATCTTTGCAGCAATCCAGTCAGAATATCAGAATCAATGGGTTTAGAAATAAAATCATCCATGCCGGCGTCCAGACATCTCTTTCTATCTTCATCCAGGGCATGGGCGGTCATGGCGATAATCGGCACATGATCACCGGCGGCTTCATGGGAACGGATAAGTGCTACCGCCTCAAAACCGTCCATCTCCGGCATTTGAATATCCATTAAAATACAGTCGAAATCTCGCCT
>WGCP01000246.1 GCA_015493715.1 Desulfobulbaceae bacterium | reverse complement strand
CAGCTTCTGAATTCGGTAGCCAAGAATGATCCGTTACAGTCTGTTAACACTCGTTATCCTGTACCTCTGCCTGTACAGTTTTAAGGATTGGTATCGGGCGCTGTGTTATTCGCTGCCAATTCTTGCGGTACTGGAACGGCCGGATATGCCCAGATCAATGATGGGAATACCAGGTTTGAATCCCTTTAATGTACTTCTCCTGTTTGTTCTGCTGGGGTGGTTGACGCAAAAGAATCAGGAGGGCCTTCGATGGCAGGTGCCGGCCAATATAAATAGATGGTTATTTCTGTATCTCGTTGTGGTGACCATTTCCTGCTTTCGTATGCTCATTGACCCCGAGGGTATTTTTGCGCATGCCAGGTATTTTTGGAGTTACGGAATAGACTATCCTGCCGTTTCCTTCGGCGATTTGATTCGGGAAGATTTTTTTAATGACTGGAAATGGCTGATTCCCGGTCTACTCATCTGCCATGGGGCGACCAGTAAAGAACGGGGCCATCTTGCCATGCAAATGGTTCTGCTTACCGGCCTTTTGCTGGCGGTTCAGATTTTGTTGCGAATGTGGCCGGCCCTGGTAGGACTCGATGACCTGAACAAACGAAGCCTGCGGGTGTTTGACCGTGACATCGGCTATCATAAAATACAACTGGCAACCTATATGGCCGGTTCTGCCTGGGGCATGTTTGTATATACGCGGCTTGCCCTGTCGGGCAGGAAAAAACAACTGGGTTATGCATGTTTTGTCTTGATAACCGTGGCCCTGATGGCCACAGGTGGCAGGGGCGGGGCAGTGGCTTGGGGTGCCTGTGCACTTCTTTTCGGCATGTTGAAATGGCGGAAGATCTTACTGGCCCTTCCTCTTTTTCTTGCCCTGGCCTTTGTCCTCATGCCAAGCGCTGAAAATAGATATTTAGCCGGAGTTACACCGGAGTCACACCACAGTGCAATCGCTGAAAGAATGGGTGACGTAGATGCCGAAGGGCATGACCTCTATGAAATAACCTCCGGCCGCCTTATCATCTGGCCCCGTGTCGTCCAATACATAAAAAAAGCGCCGATTATCGGCTACGGCATGAGGGCCTATGAACGTGTCGGTGTTTTTGAGTCCCTGCATGAAGAGGGTATTCCCTTTGGCATAGGGTTCTGGAGCCATCCGCATAATGCCTATCTTATGTTTTTACTGGATATGGGGGTGATCGGCTTTGCTGTTTTATTGTTTTTCTATTGGTCCCTGGTTCGTACGGCCATGCGCTTGTTCCGACAGGCGGCCACGGATGAATACACACGACTTGTTGCCGCCTTTTGTCTTGCCTATGTCCTGACAGCCCTGGTCAGTGGTATGTTTGCCTGCACGTTCTATCCTTCGCAGGATAATGCATTGGAGTGGTGCGCCATAGGATTGTTTATGGGAACCTTGGGAAAGATGTGCGGGAGGGATACTTCTCTTGCCGGGTTAGTTGGACAGGATCCATTATCGAAAGATTCTCCAGCTATGGTACATGTTAAGTGAAGAGGAGTTGGATGGAATAGTAGCTTGTAGATATGGCAAGCTAAATGAATAAGCATGTCCTGCCGTCGATAAGTTGTTTTATCGGCAAAGATAGTGCCTGAAATCTGAATATTTAATCTTATCCTGACCTATGACTACAACATCATTTCCTGTCTCAAAACTTTTTGGTATTCCGATCAATGCGGTTACGATGGCACAGGTGCTTGACTGCATACATGACGCAATTTGTAATCGTAAACGGTTACAGATAGGTGTTGTTAATGCGGCGAAAGTTGTCAACATGCAGCGTAATCCAATGCTGGGAGAAGATGTGCTTTCTTCCGACTTGATCCTGGCGGACGGTGCAGCCGTGGTCTGGGCAAGTCGTATTCTGCGTAAGCCTTTACCCGAAAGAGTAGCCGGCATTGACCTGATGTATGGTTTATTGGAAAAGGGGAACCTCCACGGCTATCGGGTCTATTGTTTTGGAGCAACGGAAGAGGTCTCCCGAAAAGTTGCCGACCGCATAGCCCGGGACTACCCGGGAGTCGTTCTTGCCGGACGTCGTAACGGTTATTTCAGCGATGATGAGGAAGAGGGCATTGCCGAGGCAATCGCAGGGGCAAAACCTGATATTCTCTTTGTGGCCATCACGTCGCCGAAAAAGGAAAACTTCCTTGCCCGGTGGACTGAAAAAATGGGCGTGCCGATTTGTCATGGAGTGGGTGGATCCTTTGATGTCATGGCGGGCAAGGTACAGCGAGCTCCTGAAATATGGCAGCGTCTGGGTCTTGAATGGCTGTATCGGGTCAAGCAGGAGCCTCGTCGGTTATGGAAACGATACCTTGTGACCAATGTTTTATTTATCAAACGGTTAGTGAAAGAAATTTTCAGCAAGCAATCATGAGTTTTGGTGGTATGCGGATAAGCATACTACCAGAAGAGCGGACAACCGGAAACAATATGCAGCATATGATAGTGAAAAGATTCTTTTTGATCTTTATCAGCTTTACCGGCTTATGTCGATTGCTCAGGTTTCTGAACAGGGAAAAAATCGTCATTTTTTCAATTCACGGGGTAGTCGAAGGGAAGGAATATTCATGGCAGCCTCTACGTCATCAATGTTCATTGCAACGTTTCGAGGAAGTCCTTCCCGTTTTAACCAAGATGTTTACCTTTATTTCTATGGACGATGCCGTCGCCATGCTGGCGGGCAAGAAACCTATTCGCCCATATTGTGCTGTTCTCACCTTTGACGATGGATATAAGAACAATGTAACCATAGCTCTGCCCCTGTTGACAAAGTATCAAATACCGGCTGCTTTTTTCATCCCGACTGAACATGTCGGTAGACCGCAACCTCTTTGGTTTGATGTTTTTGACTATGCCGTACAGCACTGTGCTGCTACGTCTTTTTATTTACCTGTGGGCGGCAATGATATGTTTTTTAAGGTTAATCCTGATGACAGGAAAACACTGCGGAAGACATGCCGACAATTTTTTTATCAATATAACTGGTCGCAGACAGATGATCTGGAGTTTCACCAGGATCTGGACGCCCGGATCAACCATTGGCAGGATGAATCGGATATTGATATCACAGGAATACTGAGGCAGGATAGCCGAACTGCAATCATGACCTGGCAGGACGTCGACAAAGCGAATCGGGCCGGGATTACAATTGGCAGCCATAGCGCCTGTCACCTTAAATTAGGCACCCTTGACCCTGTTGTCGCCAAACAGCAACTTTGCATATCGAAACAGGACATTGAAAATCATCTTGGTACGGAATGCAGGTATTTATGCTACCCTAACGGGAATGAAAACAAGAATGTACGTTATCTGGCGGCAGAATGTGGGTACAAAGCCGCATTGACCACTGTGCCCGGATTGAATGACATTGACATGGATCTTTTTTCCCTGCATCGTATAGGGTTTCCGCACAGGGGAGAATGTTCACATATTTCTGCTCATGTCTATGGAATTTTTTTTCGTAAATTCCTTAATCATGGTCAGCTTGAGTACAAAATAAGCAAGACGCCTGACGAGGGAATAGATAGGAAAAAAGATGACGGTCGGGGCCGTATGGCTAAAAATGTCTGGGTAGGCTGGACGGCCCAGTTTGTTTACCTGATGGCCGGTTTTATTCTGCCCCGGATGATCGATCACTCCATGGGCAGAGAGGCACTTGGAGCATGGGATTTCTCTTGGACTCTTATTGCCTATTTCGGCCTTGTTCAGGCCGGTGTGGTATCCTCAGTGAACCGGTATATTGCCAAGTATCAGGCCTGTGATGACATTGAAAATGTCAACATTTCCGCCAGTTCCATAGGATGCATCCTTCTTGGCATGGCGTTTCTTGTCCTTATCTTGTCCGTTTCCGTTTACCAGCTTCTGCCCGGTATAATCGGCGATAAGCTCGGTGCATATACCCATGCTACCCAGTGGGTTGTTCTCTGGCTGGGAATGAGCCTTGCCTCTCAGGTCTCTTTTGCCGTTTTCGGAGGAGTTCTGGCAGGGAGCTTCCGCTGGGATATTCATTATTATATCAATGTGGCCAGCCGGACCGCAACTTTGATTGGCATGGTCTTTGTCCTCTTGTTGCATGGCAGCCTGGCCACCTTGGCATTTATATACTTTCTCTGTGAAGCATCGGTCTTAAGTCTGCGTGTCATCTATGCCTACCGGGTCTGTCCGGGATTACATATGCAGGCGAAATATATTCAATGGGATAGAGTAAAGGAGATGTTTCATTTCGGGCTGAAAACGTACCTCCCTGTTATTGGTGATATGCTGACAAATCAGACAATGAATCTATTTATTGTCTGGTTCTTCGGCCCAGCCCTTCTGGCGTTGTATGCAAGGCCGCGGGCCTTGATGAGGAATGTTGAAACTTTTATGTCCAGGTATTCCTTTGTCCTGGTACCCACCGCAAGCTCCATTTATGCAAAAAAAGATGAACAAGCTATGGTGAATTTGCTCATTGAAGGAGCAAAAAACGGCGCTTATATTTTATTACCTGCAGTTATATTTCTGGCAGTTTGCGGCGACTCTCTCTTGGCGATTTGGATGGGCAGTCAGTATGTAAAACCATATTTATTTTTGGCCATGATTGTCGCTTTTCTGCCACCCATCTTGCATGGGCCATTGGTGAGTATTATCAGTGGCGCAAACATGCATGGCAGGCTTGGTTTGATGCGGTTAGCCTCTTCTTTAGTGGGGATTTCGATTGCCTTTATCCTGTTTAAAACAACCCACTTGGATATTATTTGGGCTGTCGGCGCCTTTGCTCTTTCTTTCTGGGCAGGAGTCGGATTTTATGTCCCTTATTACGCGTGTAAATATCTGGGGATGCCTTTACGCAGATATGTGCATGAGTGTATACTTAAACCGCTCACATTGTTGTCGCCGTACCTTGCCGTTCTGGTGGCGATCAGATGGTACAGTGAAGATCCGCTTTGGCAATTGGCTTGGGGAATGGCGGCCAGTCTATTGATATTACCTTGTATTTATTGGCCTTTTATTTTGACCGATTCGTTTCGAACTACTATTAAGCGCAAGATTGCAAGTTTATTGCGTTTAACACCATGATTGATTTGCAATAATTACATTTTGTATTTTTTTTTTGTCATGGCCGCGCAAGCGGGAATCCGGTTATTTTATAACGCCAGGTTGGCCATCTGCACGTGAATAACGGATTTGAGTCCTTTTTACGAGGCATTTAACCGGAATGGGTTGATTTTGTGGATATTTTTTGCAGAATTAGAGTCAAGTGTAAGGAAATCTTGCCGGTCGTTTCCAAAGGTGTTTGCTAAGGTCAGGGGGAGATAATGTGTCGACAACGGTCATTGAGCATGGTGAAATGACGCGACAACAATTTAAGGAAGGTTTTTTCCCTTGGACTGGTCGCTTTGCAGTGTGGGGATTGGGCATGATTGTCGGCGTCGATTTTTCCGTGTTGGCTTCTTCGCTTGCGGGAAAAATATCAGCAGATTGATTGGCCCAAGGACTTATTATTGAAACCGCAGGGAGAGGTAATTGCGTTTTGAAACTGCTTCCACCACTGACAAGTAGTAAAGTTGAGTTGCTGACGGGAGGCAAGATTATTTTTTCGTGTGCAGAGAAAAAATGTACTGCGAGCTGAGGAGTCTTCAAAGTTTCAATCTATGAATTACGTCCATTGTTCGTAACCGTTCACCAGGGGCAACGGCCTATAGGGTGGTTTTAAAAAAGGAGAGAAAAATGAGGAATAATGGAGGTGTTTCGGTATTGGTTTCTTCGTGCAGTAAAAAACGAGTTATATGGTTTTGCTGCAGTTGGCTGGTCGTACCGGCGGTAATTTTTGTTTTTGCAGGTTTTGCCAATGCAACGGCAATAATGGATATTGTTTGGGAGGAGTATGATCTCAATGTGTCGGCAATATGGGGGCAGAATACCGAGTATCCTCCCACCGGCCATGTTATCGGCTCGGCGAACTCCGATTCAAGGACAGGATCATTGATTGCCGATGGATCGGTTTCCATCCAGGCTACGAGCAATAATGCCTGGATTCATGCGGACGCAGAGGCATATCTGTGGGCTGATACGTTTGAAGTTATAACTCAGGTTAACCTTGATGATGACGTGCTGGGAGGAGGGATGGGCGATAGTGGCAGTGCCGTCAGTGAGTGGAGTGTTTTATTTGATCTCCTTGGAGATGACGCTACTCTTGATGTTGGAGGAGTGATGCTTGACGCATCTCTCTACCGTACAAACAGAGTGTATCTTTCTGATTTAACGGATATGACCTCGAACCTATATACTGCCAGTACATCCAACATCGGATTATTGGCAGGGCATCGGTATGCGTTGACGCAAATTTCCGGACAACAGTATAGTGGGCTGGATGACACAAATCCGACAGCCGTAATGTTTCATAACGTAAGAGCCCTTGTGCCGGAACCCAGTACACTTCTGATCACCGGTGCCGGGTTGTTTGGTTTTATGTTAATGTGTGGCCGAAAAAGAGACCGGTAATTCTACCTCGCTGATTTTTACGAGTTTATTGCTCTTGGACTCGTAAAAAGTGCCAAGGCGGTTAAAAGCTTCAAATCCGTCATCCTCAAGAACTGTAGTTGGGGACGTGCCGTTATCCCCGAGTGTTGTACGTCATCCTCGAGATCTGTAGTCGGGGAACCATGTAGTTGCTCTGCCACAAGATGTTTTCTGGATTCCCGCCTAACAGACTGCGGGAATGACGGAATGGACGGACTGCAGGAATGACTTAATGCCGCCCTCCCAGAGTTATGCTCTGGTCAATGAACCGTTAATATGAATAACTCTATCAACTGCGTAACTTGACACGTTACAGGTATCTTGTTATCATTGTATGATATGATGATATAAAAAAAATCTACAATTGAATAACGAGAAGCATGATCAAATCATTTAAACACAAAGGGTTGAAGAAACTATTTTTCAATAACATCCAGAAGAATGTCAACCCTCAACATGTTTCAAAACTTCTCCGTATTCTTGAT
>WGCP01000245.1 GCA_015493715.1 Desulfobulbaceae bacterium | reverse complement strand
CTAAGATGTGCATGAACGATTAAATGCGGGGAGAGTATGTCAATGAAGTTTACGAAATCGTTGTTGTGGTGCCTGAGAGCTGCCGCTGGTGTCGGTCTGCTTTCCATGGTCGTTACTCAGACGGTGTCGGCGAAAACTACGATGCCGGTGCAAAAACAGGGAAATGGCGAATTAACCGAGTATTACGGCAGTACTGAAGTTATTTTTCATAAACCGATACACCAGATATTCAGCCATAAAAAACATATTATTGGGGTTGGGCTGGATTGTGATAGTTGCCATCCCGATATTTTCAAGAAAAAACGCGGTACTGCCAAGGCAGCAGGTGATTTCAATATGAAATCCCTTGAAAAGGGCAAATACTGCGGCGTCTGCCATAATGGCGATGAGGCCTTCGGGGTAACCGATAAAAAAGATTGTATCACCTGTCACGGCAGCAATATGCAGCCACCGGCAAAAATTGTCTGGGAAAAACCCAATAAGGCGGCCTTTGACCACCAGGCCCATATCGAAGATATCGGCCTTGAGTGCGCTGATTGCCATGATAAAATATTTGCCATGAAAATCGGCGCGGCGGAAGCAAACGGTGATTTTACCATGGCATCCTTTAAAAAAGGCAAGTATTGCGGTGCCTGTCATAACGGCGACAATGCCTTTGATGCCCAGAGCCAGTGTGATTCCTGTCATTTTGTTCCCACGAAAAGAATCGTCTTCAACAAGCCGGTTAAAGCGGTTGTCTTTGATCATAAAATCCATGTCGGTAAGGCCCAGATTCTCTGTGAGACCTGCCATAAGGACGTCTTTGTCATGGGCAGTGGCGTACTCTCCGGCTTGCAAACCTTTCATTCCGATGATCCGGTCGCCAAAAGAAAACATCTTGAAGAGCTGCACGAAAAGCTCTGCGGCACCTGTCATAATTCCGACCAGGCCTTTGGCTTTCAGACCAGATGTACGGTTTGTCATATCGGTGTTAAGGGTCTGAAACTGATGAAGGCCAGGGCAGGAAAGAGTGATGCCCCGGAACAGGCCGGCCACTGAGAAGGGCCTGCTTAATGCGCCACTCTAAAATCGTGTAGCGGGCCTGCCGCTGCTCGTTTGCTAAGATATATTTACGAGGAAATACGATGAGCGAAATGATGATCAATATCGCGGAGAAATGGGGCTATCATGGTGTTGCCGCCCTGAAAAAGGCAAGCCCCGGCTATAAAATGCTTTTGGGCTTTTTTGGGCTTGTCGCCCTTGCCGGTCTCCTTGTCGGGCTCCATGGTTTTTTTGTCGGCTATCGACATGTGTATAATGTTACCAGGGAGATATCCTGGGGTATGCTTATTTCGGCATACATTTTCTGCGTTGTTACCTCAACCGGACTCTGTATTGTTTCATCCTTTGGCCATGTTTTTGGTAATGAAGCCCTCATGCCGATCGCCAAACGGGCGGTTTTCCTGTCCATAATTTTTTTATTAGGCGGATTTTGCATCATCTTTTTTGATATTGAAAATCCCTTCAGGATGGCGATTTGGAATGTAATTTCCCCTAATTTCAGATCGAATATGTGGTGGATGGGAACCTTGTACGGCGCCTATATGGTATTGATGATGATCGAGTATTACTGTCTGCTCAATCAGAATCATACCGTGTCCAGGATTGTAGGTTTTATCGGCCTGTCCGTCGGTATTGCCGCCCATAGTAACCTCGGCGGTATCTTTGGTATGCTCCATGGCCGTCCCTTCTGGTATGGACCCTACCTGCCGATCTATTTTATATTCTCCGCCGCCATGTCCGGTGGTTGTGCTATTTTATTTTTTACAACGCTTGCGGCCAAGATCAATCCGGAGATTATGAATCAGCGGATGGAACGGGCGGTCAAGTCACTGACCCTGCTGACCGTCTATTTTATCGCGACCATAATCTTTTTTACTATCTGGAAGGTCATCACCGGTCTGGTTTCCGAAGGCAAGTATCCGGTGATCATGTCCTTTTTGACCGGTGATTATGCCGTTAATTTTTGGTTTTTTGAAATTTTCCTCGGCATGGTTCTGCCGCTTTTTCTGCTTATTGCTTCAAGGGGTAGAAAATACACGCTCATCATGTGGACAACCGGCCTTATGATGGTGGGGATTTTCTTTATGCGTTACGACATTGTTATCCCCGGGCAAATGGTACCTGTGTATCATTCCCTTGGCGTTGTTGAGGCCTCACATATCATGTCGTATACCCCTTCCTTTCATGAGATCATGATATCAATCTGGGGCTTGGCCTTTATCATCATCGCCTATCTGGCCGGTGAAAAAATGCTGAACGGCCATCAGCTGCAGAAGCATGAGATCGTTCCCGAAGGCGCCTATATCTGTCCCGGTTGCGGCGGTATTCACTATATGAAAGAGGGTGAAAGCATGGAAGAGGCAATGAAACGTCAGCATGGGAACTGGTAAGTTGAACCTAAGCAATGTTCAGGCTGCAGACGATATTTCGTTAATAATGGTTGTGCGGCCATTCACAGTATCCTATTGAATCTATAGAATTATGTAATGGAGATTAGAATGGAATTTCCTAAAATAAATTTCGATGAAATGGAAAATGAGGGCACTAAATCGGTGACGGCCAGGGAAAGAAGAAAATTCCTGAAACTCGGGTTTGCCGTTGCCGGTGTCTATGCTGGAGGGAAACTATTGTCCCTGACCTCTCTGGTCGGTTCGGCCCAGGCCTCAACCGGAGCCGAAAGGGCGGTGAAAGATATGTACAACCCGCATTACAGCATGGTGATTCGCCAGTCCATGTGTATTGACTGTGAGCGGTGTGTCGAGGCCTGCATCAAGACCAATGATGTCCCGGACTATGGCTACAGAACACGGATTTTGACCAAAAAGTATAGCGGAACCCTGGACAAGGCGGTGGAGTTTATCCCGGTCCTCTGCAACCACTGTAATAATCCGCCTTGTGTGCGCGGTTGTCCGACCAAGGCCACCTATAAGGATCCGGTTACCGGCATTGTTCGTATGGAGAGTAAGAAGTGTATTGGCTGTAAGACCTGTATCCTTGCCTGCCCTTATGATGCCAGGTATTTTGATGAGGAGCGACACGCCATAGATAAGTGTGATTTTTGCTGGGAAACGCGTTTGTCCAAGGGGGAAACGCAGACCGCTTGTTCCGCCGCCTGTCCAACCGGCGCCCGAACTTTTGGCGACCTCAGTGACCAGAATAGTACTGTCTATAAGCTGGTTCATCAGATTCAGGAAGAGGTCTGGGTGCTCCGTCCCGATGACAATACAAAACCCAATGTGTTCTATATGAAGGGAACCATCGGGTCAGTGGATGCCATCCTTAAGGGATCTAAATTTAAGTATTTTGATCCGACAAAGGTATAATTTTCGTTTTTTTCCCATATGTCTTTAGACAGCGTGCCGGCATCCGTCGGTACGCTGTTTCAGTTTATTGCCGTAGTAGTTTTTTTTTGATCGGTACGTTCGCCGATTTTCCGGTCGCACGATTTTTTTCCATTCTTTACCTTCGTATCTGTACCGTGTGAACCGGATTTCAGTGCATGCGTGGAGCAATTTTTTCTTTGCATATATTTTGTATATGCTTTATATAGATTTTAATGAATGAATCACCATTCATTATTTTTTTGCTTTCTTCGGATCCATTGAGCATTATTCGCATATTATAGGGTAATTATTACAGATATTTCGCGTTACGTTCATCAATAAAACAGGATGGGAGACATGAGCGCCATTATCGGGAAAAAGGCAGGAGTCATCGTCACTTTCTTTTTCATTGTTCTGCTTGTCCTGGCCATGGGCAGCGACAAGGCCTTGTCCATGAGCAATGAGGACTGTCTGGAGTGCCATGGTGATGAAGATCTCACCAGAGAAGCGGATGATAGTTCCGTGTATGTGAATGCCGATGTCTTGGCAAAATCCGTCCATGCTGATGAAGAATGTGTTTCCTGTCATCAGGATGCCGACACCGAAGATGAGCATCCTGCAAAATTAAAAAGAGTAAACTGTGCGGAATGTCATGATGATATTGGTGCGATATACGAGAAAAGCATCCATGGAAAGACCAGAAACAGAGGCGATGACTTGGCCCCTTATTGTTCTTCCTGCCATGGGACCCATGATATTCTGCCACCCGATGATCCGAAATCAACAGTATATGTCACAAATATTCCTTTAACCTGCGGCCGCTGTCATCGGGAAGGCTCCCCAATGACCAAAACTCATGAGAATATTGATCAGCATAATGTCCTGAAAAATTATTCCATGTCCATGCACGGCAAGGGATTGCTGCAATCAGGTTTGATTGTAGCGGCTGTATGCACCAGTTGTCATACCTCCCATAACATTCGCCCCCATACCGATCCCGAAGCCTCAACCAATCCGAAAAACGTGGCGAAAACCTGTATGCATTGCCATGCAAACATTGAAAATACTCATCGCAAAGTTATCAGGGAATCACTCTGGGAAAAAGAACCTCATAAAATTCCCTCCTGCATTGAATGTCACCAGCCCCATGACCAGAGTAAGATAGGCTATCAGGGTAGCCTGTCTGATGCCTATTGCCTGAAATGTCATAGTAACCCGAATCTTGTCATGCCTGATGAAGAAGGCGGTGTGAAAAGCCTGTATGTTGATACGGATGAGTATGATGAATTCAGGGGCACCCTGCACAAGAAAAATAAAATAGTCTGCATTAAATGCCATTCTAATATGGATAGCGCCAAAGATCCCGTTTGTAAGGGTTCCGGCCCGGTGGATTGTTCCGCCTGTCATCCGCAGCAGAGTGATATCTACGCAAAAAGTATCCATGGCAAACTGCTGGCCGAGTTGGACCCGAACGCTCCAGGATGTACCGATTGTCACGGCAAGCATAACAATATGTCCAAGGCCAATCCGGATTCTCCGATCAATCCGATAAATATTCCCAATCTCTGCGGCGCATGCCACCGGGATGGAAAAAAAGCCGCAGTCAGAAT
>WGCP01000244.1 GCA_015493715.1 Desulfobulbaceae bacterium | reverse complement strand
CCATGCTCTCACAGTGGCATGGGCAGAATGTTGTTGCCCTGTTCAGTGATGATCAGTTGCAGGCGCTTGGCTATCACGGACAATCAGGAATGATGCGACAAGTGCCCATTACATTAACCACGATGCGGGGCTGGAACACCATTAAACATATCCTGGATATGAACCTGGGAAAAGCGGCATGTTTAGAGGAAGTGGCCCGTTATAAGAAAAAAGAACACCAGCTGCAATGGGGTGAGATCATCAAGAAAAACAACGATGGCAGTCTATATGTCGAGATCGAGATTGAACCCGGAACCCCTGTGATTGCGGTCTGTCCCGGTAACCATCTCGGGATCCATGAACGGGATATGCTCACCGTCGGCCAACGACGGGCCTTTCACCTGCGCAGGGTTGAACCTGTCCTTTTAAAAAACACTCCCCGGGTCAAGATAGGAATAGACAGAGTATCCAAAACACTGGTGGAGAAATTGCTGCAAAGCCGGATGGAGAACAAAAATATAAGGATTCGTTGTCTGACCCGCTATGTCGGGCACAAGAGCTTTGTGGAATCGACAACATTTCTGCCGAAAAAGATCATCCTGGCCGCATCCCGGGAGTTGAACGAACATATCCAGGTCAAAGTCACCAAAGGTTGCTGAACGTGATGCCGGAAGAGAAAATACCGGACCTCTGGACCCATCTTGGTCGTGGAGTGCACCTGGATCATCCGGATCAGATTGTGCCGCTTGGCTATCCCGACAGCTTTCGCAAGGGCCATCTATGGTGCTTCGGCACCACGAGGGTGGGCAAGACCAGGGCCATGGAAAACATAATTGAACAGGATATACGCAAGGGCTATTCGGTTGTCGCCATTGATCCCAAGGGCGACATAGACCTGTTCTCAAAGATTGTCAGCGTGGCCTTTGATGCGGAACGGGAGAATGAACTCATCCTGATTACCCCTGTTTTCCCCGAGTACAGCGCTATCCTTGATCCTTTATCGTCCTATTACATGATTGAGGAGCTGGTAGCCCATATAACGGCCGGGGTGGCAATCGGCAGGGAACCCTATTTCTTCGGGGTAGCCTATGAGGTGTCTCTTATCGTGGTCCAGGCCCTGATTATGCTGGCTGATGATGCCGGGAAAAAACCATCCTTTAACCTCAATGATATCAAAAACCATATCAGTCACGGTGATCTGGAAAAACTGAAAAACAGACTTGATTACATCGATACCCCACAGGCCCGGCAGCTCATCATGGATATGGAAAAAATTCTCACTACCCCGGCCGATTATTACTCCAAGGTGGCAAGCTCCCTGCGGGTAGCATTAACGGAGCTGACTTCCGGCAATGTGGGCAGAATCATCGGCAATGGTGATGAAAATCGTTTCATTGACCGTCTTGAACAGGGAGAAGGCGTCATCATGGTCGTGCAGTTAGGCTCGCTCTTGACCAAGAGGGCAGCCTATACGGCAGGCAAAGTGATCATCTCCATGATTCAGGCTTTTGTCGGGCGCAGATATTCCAGCAATAAAATGATCAGGCCGCCACTGACCCTGCACATAGATGAAGCGCAGTCGGTCCTCTACCAGGGCATAGAAGAACTGTTTGCCAAGGCAGGCGGGGCCGGGGTGTATATCCACGGCTATTGCCAGTCGATCAGCCAGCTTTACGCGGAGATCGGTATGGATCGGGCCAATACCGTTCTTGATAACTGTAACACAAAACTCTTCATGCGGGTGCCGGATGCCAAAACAGCTCAATACGTCTCGACCCATCTGGGCGAAAAGAGATCCTACAGCCCCATTATTTCCCTGGGAGGTGGGCTGTCCATCCGGGAGACGGAAGAGGTGCGGATCAACCATACGGAAATCCTGAACATGGATCCAAGACAGTTTTTCCTCACCACCTATTCCGGCATGTTTCGTGGAGTGACCTCTGATGTGGCTGATTCCGCCATTAAAGTCATCTTTCCTGATATCGGACATGGCAAAGGGAAGAGAGCAGCTGGGTAGGATTATGGACCTGATAAACAGCATACTCCTTGGCGGAACCATCGGTTTGATGGTCGTGCTCCTTCTTGCCTTCAGGCGAGGGAGACGACAACAAAAAATGGTGACGGCGCCTTTAAATATCTCCCTGTCTCTGGATCAGCTGTCAAAACTGTGGGCAAAGGCCAAAGAGAAAGGCGAAATAAAGATCGATGATCTTGCCCCGATCTGGTGCGAACAGGAAGATGTCGCTAAAGAGAAGAAGAGTTACAGCTTTAAGAACAAAAAAATAAATGATTTTTTCCAGACCCATATTGATCAGGCCCCCTGCTTTCGAAAGGCTCCCCTGCAGGAAGAAGCCTGTTACCGAATTTTATTGCTTTTGGAAAAGGAGGGTGATTGTCCTTCCGTAGTCAATGCCGCAGATGATGTGGAGGCCTCCTGGGATTCCAACACCTACAGCCTGCTTGGCAAGACAACCCTGCTGGATCATACATTAAACGTAGCCCTGGAAGCCATCAAGCTTTTGCACACCGAAGATGCCGACCATGTCATACCCGATACACTGGTTGCCGCCCTGGGACATGACCTGGGCAAGATCCCCTCAATCAGGGGACACCTCTACAGCATGGGTGAGCATCCATTGGCTGCCGGTCGTCTTTTGGCAGGGATTACCGTCTTTAAACAACTTGTTCGCACCAAAGAAATCGCAAGAGCGATTAAGCTGCACCATAAAAGACCGGAAGGGTTGTTGGGCCAGACCCTGAAAAAGGCAGACCAGCTGGCAAGGCAAAAAGAACTGGAATGGGCTGTAGAGCGCCTGTCCGCTGATAATAACGATGTTCAGCCTGAGCCCGTCCCATCTCCTGGGGCAGCGAAAAAGAAATCCTCCTCTTCACAGGGATCAAACGCTGCCTGGCGGGCTCAGGCTGACATTTTTGGTGGAGAAGAACCGATCAGCAGGAAAAAAGCTGCGGCGCCACACAGGGTCGATATCTCGACCTGGTTCGACGCCCAAGGATTCCTGGACGCCTTGAAACCCTATATTAACCGGTTGACCGGTCGGCGGTTCATGGCCTTTTCCATGCCTGAGGGCTATGTCTACTTCCAGGCTAAGGCGCTTGAAGAGGTTGCCAGGAAACAGGCGGAACAGGCGGGAGCAATGGACATTGCCACCATGGCCGTCGATGACCCAACCATGCGCCGGGTATTGTTCACCGTGGTGGATCACCTGCGGGTTGAGCATGGAGTGATTGCCAGAGAGTTAATCAGGGATCAGTATTTTGGCGGCTACTTCACTATCGCAACCGGCGGCAGCAGGATGAAGGGATTTTATACCCCCTTTCATGCCGAGTCTTTTGGCTCCATAGCGGAAATGGAGAGCAAAAAAACCGGCATTCTCAAGAAATTTAGATCAGTAAAGCCGGTTCTGAACAAGGAATGAGGGAAAACTGTGCCTGCATCCCGTAATGATTACAGCCCCAATGCCACGATTATCACCACCGGCGGCCACGGTACTACCTATCGCCCAAGGGGATTGATCAACGCTATTTCAGAAATCCAGCAGTTCTATGTCATTGAGGGCCAGGGACAGGAGATACCGGCCGAATTTCTGACTTTGGAGGGATCGCTGGATTTTTTCAGGATCGGTGCCGTCAGCGGCTTTAAGGAAGGGCTTTTCTTAATTCTGCTCTTTCCGGTTTTTTCGTTTTATCTGTT
>WGCP01000243.1 GCA_015493715.1 Desulfobulbaceae bacterium | reverse complement strand
CATCTTTGCTCAGCGCATCAAGTCGGCCCGAAAACTCCAGCAGGGCCGCCCGGGAGAAGACATTGGCCTTGCTCCCCGGGGTGTTAAAGGTCAGAGTGGCTATGCCGCGCCTGTCCGTTGTCAGCTCAAAATATTCTTTTGTTCCCTTCGATTGCGTTGTCATTATTCCACCTCCAGAAGAAGCGCCGCTCCCTGACCGCCGCCGATACAGAGCGTTGCCAGGCCCGTTTGCAGATTACGGTTGCGCAGTTCATGCAAAAGGGTGAGAACGAGTCGGGTACCGGTCATGCCCACCGGATGCCCCAGGGCGATGGCGCCGCCGTTGACATTGAGAATTTTTGGATCAATGGCGCCGACAGCACTGGCCCCGCCCAGGTGGGTTTGGGCAAAAATAGTGGAGGCAAACGCCCTCAGGCAGGCTATGACCTGGGCGGCAAAGGCCTCATTGATCTCCACAAGATCAATATCAGCCATCGTCAAGCCGGTGCGGCCAAAAAGTTTATGGGTGGCAAACACCGGCCCCAGTCCCATCCGCTTTGGATCAAGCCCTGAATATTCGTACGCCCGCAGGTACCCGAGCGGGTTGAGTCCCCTGTCTTTCGCCTCCGACTCCCCCATCACGACTACAGCTGCTCCGGCGTCTGTTATCTGGGATGAATTACCGGCGGTAACCGTACCGTTTTTCTTGTCAAAAAAAGGTTTCAGCCGGGCAAGCTTTGCCAGTGTCTGTCCAGCTCTAATGCCGTCATCCATCTCAAGCATTGCACCGGTAAAATCATCGTAGACAACCGCCATACTCTCCTGGGCAAACCTGCCGCTCTCCCTTGCCTTGAGCGCCTTCTGATGACTTTCCAGAGAAAAGACGTCCTGCTGCTTGCGGCTGATGCCGAAATCCCTGGCAAGCACCTCCGCCGTCGATCCCATCAGCAGGCCACTCACCGGATCAGTCAAACCGGACATCAGGCCGATGATCGGCTTTAAAAAAGCCGGACGGAAACCAAAGAGCGCTCGTAAACGGTCAAGAGCGGTTTTTGATCTGGAAAGACGTTCAAACAGCCGTGTCATTTTTTCAGAGTACACCAGCGGAATATTGCTCATGGACTCGACTCCGCCGCACAGATAGACCTTGCCTTCGCCGGCGTGGATTCTGGCGGCAGCGGTGGTGATGGACTCCATGCCCGAGGCGCAGTTCCTGTGAACGGTCACCGCAGGGATAGACTCGGGGAAACCCGCCCGCAGGGCAATAACCCGGGCAATATTTGCCGCATGGATAGGTTGGGCGACATTGCCGATAATGACTTCGTCTATTTCATCAAAACCAACGGCAGAGCGCAGCATCGTCTCTCTGACGATTGTACTGCCGAGCGCGTCGGCCTGAAGGGCCTTAAACTTACCGCCCGCCTTTGCCATGGGTGTCCTGAGCCCTGATATAATTGCAATACGCTCCATTCGTCGGTCTCCTTATGCAAAGCGAGGTGCTGTGTTTCCCGTGTCTGATCCTTAGATATGCCCGGTATACATATTCTCGATCACCTCGTTAAATCGGGCCTCAACATGATTTCGGGCCAGCTTCATGGACGGCGTCAAATCACCGCCCTCTATGGTAAGAGTCTCTGAAATAAGGTAAAAATTTCTGATTTTTTCCCAATGGTTTAATTTTTTATTTATTTTTTTGATCAATCTGAAAATCTTTTTCTGGAACTTCCGGGTTTCCACGACCTCGGCCGCATCCTTCAAACCATGGCGCCCGGCATAACCATTGACGGAGACGGGATCAACCATGAGTAATGCGGTCACAAACGGCCTGTTATTGCCCACAACAAGCACATGATCAAACCAGCCGCTTGCCAAAAGCAACTGCTCAATAAAAGGGGTTGCGATGTATTTTCCCGTGGATGTCTTTGCAAGCTCCTTACTTCTTCCGGTAATGGTTACATAGCCATCATCATCAATGGTTGCCAGATCGCCGGTATTGAGCCAGCCTTCTTCATCAACCGTTTCCCGGGTCGCCTGCGGATTGTTATGATATCCCTTCATGATGCCGGGTCCGCGCGCCAGCAGCTCTCCTGTCGTATTTATCTTCACCTCCGTGTGGGTGAAATGTCTGCCGCAGGTACCGACTCTGTTTTCACCGGGGGCATTGGCGCAGATGACAGGGCTTGCCTCGGTGAGGCCATAGCCCTGATACAGAGGAATACCGATGTTCAGAAAGAAGCGGTACAGGTCATCAGCAAGAGGCGCGCCCCCGGAAATCAACATACGGATTTTTCCGCCCAGCGCATCCCTGAGCTTAGCATAGACCAAGGTATCGAGCAGCCGATCCAGCCATATCTTCCTGCATAACGGATCTTTACTTTGAGCCCGGTGAAAGGCGATCAGAGCGATCAATCTTTTTAGTAGACTTGCGGCCATCGCCTTTAAGCGCATCTTGAAACAAACCTTTTCCAGAAGCCTGGGCACAACGGTCATGATCGTCGGATGGACCGACCGCAACAGATCACCCACATTGCGCACATCATCGGCAAAGTAGATGCTCATGCCGGTACTGAGATAAAAATGCATCACCATTCGCTCAAAGATATGGGCCAGGGGCAGAAGACTCAAGGCGGAATCCGTTTTCGGATCAAAGGTGTACTTCAGCCCGGTATCAATGATCTGGGAAGTAAGGTTGGAGTGGGTCAACTCAACGCCTTTGGGCAGGCCCGAGGTGCCCGAGGTATAGACGATGGTGACCAGGTCATCCGGGGATATTTTGACGAGTAATTCAGCGAACCTGCCCGGATCATTGGTATCAATTTCCCGGCCCTGGGTAATAAAGTCGGCAAGTGATTTTCGGCCGGGATCGGTGGAATCAATATCAATGCAGGTTATGGTGCTATCGGCCTCCAGGATGATCCGTTCCTGCTCCCGGGTCTGGATGAAGACCGTGTGAAGATCTGCATCGGCAATTTGAAAGCGCAGATTCTTTGTGGAGATATTGGTGAAGAGGGGGACACTGACGGCGCCACTGAGCATCAGGGCGTAATCAATCATCAACCAGTAAGATGAGGGTGCTATTGCTATGGCAATCTGCCTGCCGCGCCAACCTTCAGCGGCAAAAGCCAAGGTAAGGAATCGAACGTTCTCTAAAAATTGTGCTTTGGAAAAAGTCTTCCACCTGCCGGACTCCTTATGATGCAAAAAGGTGCGGTTTTCCGGCAACTCTTTTATTTCCCTGTACAGATCAGCAAAACTTTTTTTCTTTTTTTTCATAGCACGCTCCTTTCTCCGGCATGGAGAAGTATGAAAAAATGGAAGACAACGAGGACTGTCCGTTTTGCTGATTCTTTCAGGACATTATTTTTTTTTCAAAAGGTCGGTCATATTTCCTCAATTCTCATACGTATTTTCTTTATCCCATACAGCAGATATCACAAATCTTTCCCATTAACAGACTATCATTATAGAACGCTTATTTTTTAGAAAAATTTATTGCTATTGATAAGCGTTACCTTTTAATTGAAAGTATAATCATTCTCCCGGCAAAGTCAGGAGAGGTCTTCACTATTTATATCACATTGTGGCGTCCCCTGTACTATTTTTTCAAGCTCTTTCTTCAAAGAAGCGGAAAAAAGCAGGGTATCATGGCCGTATCCGGAAAACTCTTTCATAGCGGCCAGGCAATGAATATGTCGGCGCAGCCTTGCCACATGCAGGGGAGCAACGATTTCATCATCAGAGGAATTATAGACATAAACAGGCGCAGTTATTTTTTCTACAAAATCCTCCGTGTCAAATTTGTACCGGATAAAGAGCTCAGGAACAAAAAACGCCTTCTCCCGGACGAGCGCACGCACCGAGTCAAAGGGCGCTACCAGCACCACCCATTTAGGCTCCCGCCGGGAGGCGACATACGAGGCAACGGACGAGCCAAGGCTGTATCCCAACAGGCCGACATTTTCATAGTGTCGTACCGTCCAGTCATAGGCTATCAGGCTATCGGCAAGAATATTTTTTTCGGTTGGATGGCCCCGGCTTTCTCCGTATCCACGGTAATTAAAGGCAACCCACCGCACCTGCGGATATTCACTCGATAATTTTTGCACCAAGCCGACACTGTCCTGCTCCTTGCCGCCGAAATATAATATGGTCAGGACCGGCTGATCCGGCTCATAGGT
>WGCP01000242.1 GCA_015493715.1 Desulfobulbaceae bacterium | reverse complement strand
CTCATGGATCTTGAGGCCATGGATGCAAAGGGCCATATAACCGGATTGGGCAGGGCAATGGCCGCCTTACCCGTTCATCCCCGCCTCTCCCACATGCTGCTTAAAGCGCACGGTAACCATAACAGAGCCCTTGCCTGTGGTATTGCGGCCCTGGTTTCCGAACGTGACATCCTGCGGGGAAGGGACAATTCGGTCGATCTCGAAGACCGGCTGCATCTCCTCTCCCGTTTTCAGCGCCATGGAAACAGGTTGGCGAATATTGACCTGCCCGCCTGTCATCAGGTGGACCGTGTCCGACAACAACTGGCCCGGCAGATGGGCAAGCCGTCCGGGATAAAAAAGGCCGAACCGCTTTCCACAGGAGCCTTGCTCTCCCTGGCCTATCCGGACCGGGTCGCCGTCCTCCGCCCCGGCTCCCGTCTCAGCTACAAGCTGACCTCCGGCAAGGGCGCCGTCCTGCTCAGGCATGACCGGTTGCAATCCACGCCCTTTCTTGCCATTGCCGCCATGGATGGCCGCCGGGCCGAAGGACGTATTTATCTTGCGGCTTCTCTAACAAAAGAAGAGCTGCAGACCCTGCACGGGCACCGTATTGTGCACGAGGAAAACGTCTGTTTTGATTCCGAGGTCGGGGCGGTTCGCGGAAGAATTATCACACGGATAGGGAAAATGGAAATTTCCCAAAGACCGCTCAAAAAGCCGGATCCGCTTCTTGTGCAGGAGGCCCTGCTGTCGGCAATCAGTCAGAAAGGGCTAGACGGCCTGCCCTGGACGACAAAGGCAAAAAATCTTGCCTGCAAGATCAGGCTGATTGCAGGATTTGACAAACAGAAAAGATGGCCGGACTTTTCAGACCAGGCCCTGCTAGCCACCCTGGAAGAATGGTTAGGCCCCTACCTGGACGGGATAACAACCATGGCCGGACTGCAACGGTTGAACCTTGAGGAAATTTTACTGGGGCGGCTTGATTGGCAACAACAGCAACAACTGAAGCGGGATGCCCCGACCCACCTGCAGGTGCCGAGCGGCTCCAGGGTAGCGTTGCAATATCAGGATGATGGGCCGCCGGTACTGGCGGTCCGCCTGCAGGAGATGTTCGGCCTGGATGCAACGCCGACCATCTGTCAAGGACGTATCCGGGTGCTGCTGCACCTGCTCTCCCCGGCCCGGCGGCCGATGCAGATCACCGATGACCTGAAAGGCTTCTGGGAAAACAGCTACCACCAGGTAAAAAAAGAACTGAAAGGACGGTATCCAAAGCATTACTGGCCCGAGGACCCGTTAAACGCCCAACCAACCGCCGGGGTCAAACGAAAAAAATGATGCACAGCCCGTTGCTACCGATATGAACCCGTAACCTGTTTTAACCCGCATATTTCACAAGCGATCTGCTGCAAGGCCTGAAAACACCATGCCTGCTGCGTTACAGCGTAAAAAGGATTCCTCGAAATATTTCAATATGTCTGCGGACCTTTTTACGCTGTTCCTTGCATTCACGGCATTTTCAGTCCTTTCGCGACGACCTTTGTGAAATATGCGGGTTAAGGAAATTTTCAGGTTGACCGAAAGAATAACATGGATATAATCAGGTCAACCGGAAAATTTCACCAAAAAGAGCCCGTGAAAAGATATATTCAATCTGCAGTTGTTGAGGATTTACGAAAAAAAATGGTGCTTATCGGTGGGCCGAGACAGGTGGGAAAAACAACCGTGGCGCTGGATATTCTCGGAGGAGATGAAGGGCATCCCGCCTATTTTAACTGGGATTATGCCGATGACCGACGGATACTCCTGGCTGGAGGTTTGCCGCCTGATCAACCCCTTGTGGTTCTGGATGAAATACATAAATACAAGCAATGGCGAAATTTTATCAAGGGTCTCTATGACAAGAAAAAATCACGGATTTCTTTTCTGATTACCGGTTCGGCCCGTCTGGATTATTATCGTAAAGGCGGCGATTCCCTGCAGGGCCGGTATCATTATTATAGACTTCATCCGTTATCCGTCTATGAACTGAATTCATCACCATCCCCTGCCGATCTCCATACTCTGCTTACTTTCGGCGGTTTTCCCGAACCATTTTTTTCCCAGTCGGAACGGGACTGGAAACGATGGCAGCGGGAGCGGCTTGCACGGGTTATCCATGAAGACCTTGTTTCTCTTGAACAGGTTAAGGAAGTCAGCCAGTTAGACCTGCTCGCTACCATGCTGCCGGACAGGGTTGCCTCTCTGTTATCAATCAATGCCCTGCGCGGGGATTTATCAGCTTCACACGAAGCTGTTGATCGCTGGGTACGGATTCTTGAAAATCTGTATTATTGTTTCAGGATCAGGCCGTTTGGAGCAAAAAGAATAAAAGCATTAAAAAAAGATCGAAAACTGTATCTCTGGGATTGGTCATTGTGTCAATCTCCGGGGGACAGGTTTGAAAACCTGGTGGCGTCCAATCTTTTAAAATATTGCCATTTTCATGAAGACACCATGGGCGATACCATGGAACTATGCTTTCTGCGTGATAATCAGAAACGTGAGGTTGACTTTGTGGTTCTTCGTGATGGCGCCCCTGTTTTTGCCGTGGAATGTAAAACAGGGACCCAGAGTGTAAGCAAACATATTGCTTATTTTGCCAAGCGAACAGATATTCCCTGTTTTTTTCAGGTTCACCTGGGAAATGATGATTACGAGGTTTCTGAACTGCGAACCCGGGTGCTGCCTTTTACCCGTTTTGCTGCCGAGGTATTACAAGTTTAGCGACATCCGCTTCGTTATTCAATGTATTTCATGTCGCAAAAGCAGGGTAAACGCCCAACCAACCGCCGGGGTCAAACGAAAAAGGAATTAACCGGCAAGGTACAGGGTGCCGCTGAGGTATTGCACGGCCCGGCCGCTGATAATCACGCGTTCGCCCTGGTTTTCGCAGAACAGTTCACCGCCGCGCTCAGAGATCTGCAGGGCATGGAGAGAGTCTTTGCCTAGGCGGGCCGCCCAGTAGGGAATAAGGGTGGAGTGTGACGATCCGGTCACCGGGTCTTCGGGAACACCGACACCGGGGGCAAAGAAGCGGGAGACAAAATCGGCGCCACCGCTGTCATCTCTTGCAGTGGCAATGATGCCCAGACAGTCGAGTTTGGCCAGCCGCTCAAAATCAGGCCGCAGTTGCGTAACTGCTGAGCGGCCACCAAAAACAGCCAGAATATCACGGGCCAGGTAGACCTCCTCCGGCTCCATGCCAAGGGCAGTGGTCAACTCACCTGCAACCGGAACCGGCCTGCCCGGTCGGGCCGGAAAATCAAGGCTGAAGAGGTCACCCGTTCGACCGACCCGAAGCGTGCCACTTAAGGTTTGGAATGTAATGGTCTCTTCCGGGTCAAGCCCGGTATGCGCATGGAGAACAAAGGCCGCCGCCAGGGTGGCGTGACCGCAGAGATCCACTTCAGCCTCCGGTGTGAACCAGCGCAACGCATAATCTGTCCCCTCTCCCACCAGAAAAGCGGTTTCCGACAGCCTGTTTTCTGCGGCAATGGCCTGGAGAACTTCGTCGGCCAACCATTCACCGAGCAGACAAACCCCTGCCGGATTGCCGGAAAAAACCGCACCGGTAAAGGCGTCGATATGATAATAGGGAATATCCATCAGATTATCCAGGCCACGAAGTGATGTTGTCATAGGTTTCCTGGTCCAGCCATGCTGATCAGATTGTGACGACGGAATTCTTTTCTCCATATTCGTTGGGCGCATATTCATCGGCATCGGGATCATTGACCCAGACATTGCCGTCCAGTACGTACCGATAGCGATAACTGTATCCAGGCTTTAGGGAAACAGTGACGGAAAAAGAGCCGTCTTTCAACTTCTTCATCGGTGCTGCCGTAAGTGACCAGTCATTGAATTCCCCTGCCAGAACTGCTGATTCCGCCTGTTCTTCATTGGGATATTTGAAGGTGACTCTGCAGCTCCTGCCTGTCTTGGTATAATTTTTTTTCAACATTCCCTGTCTCCTTGCATGATAGCTCATACTGCCCGTACCAAATTATCTATATAGTGCCGGAACGAAAAGTCTTTTTTAGTAGCCGACTTAGAAGTTTAAAGAATCATTACTGGTAACTATTATGGTAATTAATCTTATTTGATATTTAAGTGCATCAATGTGGCGAAATCTTGGATTTTGG